>CAIUAC010000996.1 GCA_903896985.1 uncultured Sandaracinus sp. | reverse complement strand
GCGCGTCAGCGACCCCGCGCCGAGCCCTGCGGCGGGCCCTGTCGGGTCTTCGCCGAGCTTCGAAATTCCAAAATCGAGCACCTTCGTGCCCGCAGGCTGCCCATCCTCACCCGCGAGCACGAACAGGTTCTCGGGCTTCAGATCACGGTGCACGACGCCGGCGAGGTGCGCCGCGGCGACCCCCTCGAGCGCCGGCATCAGCAGCGCGATCGCCTGCTCCGGCGGCAGCCCGCGCCCCTCTTGCATGTGCTCGCGCAGCGACGTGCCACGCAGCAATTCCATGACGAGGAACGCCGCCTCGCCATCGAGCCCGACGTCGTAGACGCCGATCACGCTCGGGTGCTCGATGAGCCCCATCGCGCGCGCCTCCCGGAGAAAGCGCTGCACGCTCGCGACGCCGCCCTCGAGATCGGGGAACATCCACTTCAGCGCGACCTTGCGCCCGGTGAGCAGATGCCGCGCCCGGTAGACGGCGCCCATGCCCCCCTGCCCGAGCACGGACTCGAGCAGGTACTTTCCGGCCACGGTGGTGCCGAGCTCTGGAGTCTGTGATCTCGCCACGATTGTGAGCGAGTGTACTGGAATCGCGTTCGTCGGGTACGGTCGTGTACCACGGACCGTCACGCCGCCCGCGTCCCTCAGCGCGGCGGCGTCGCGCCCCAGATCCGCCCGAGGTACGCGTCCCGCCCCGACGCCCGGTGATACTGCTCGTAGCGCGCAGGCGTCGTGTCGCAGTAGTTCTGGTGGTAGCCCTCGGCCCGGTAGAACGGCCCCGCGCTCTCGATCGTCGTCACGATGGGCGCGCCGAAGCGGTTGGTCGCCGTCAGCGCCCGCTTGCTCGCCTCGGCCGCCGCGCGCTGCGCGGGCGAGTGCACGAAGATCACGCTCCGGTACTGGTGCCCCTCGTCGACGAAGGACTGATCGACGGTCGTCGGATCGACGTTGTGCCAGTAGACGTCGAGCAGCTGCTCGTAGGTGAGGCGATGCGGGTCGTAGACGACGCGCACGGACTCCGCGTGCCCGGTCTCGCCCGACGAGACCTGCTCGTAGGTCGGGTCCACCTCGTTGCCGCCGGTGTAGCCGGAGATCGCCTCCGTGACGCCCGGGACGTCATCGAACGCCGCCTCCATGCACCAGAAGCAGCCTCCCGCGAACGTCGCCACCGCGAGCCCCGCGCGCGGCGGTCCGACGAGGTTCGCGCTCACGGGCGTCGGCGGGCGGTGCGGCTCGGCAGACGCGGGGGACGCCGTGTCGCAGCCTCCAGCGGCGAGCGCGAGCGCGGTGACGAGCGCGAACACGGTGACCAAGGTTGAGGCCACGGCGGCGAGCGGACGCTGTGCGGAGGGCATCGTGGCGACTACGACGCGCGCCCGCGGCGAGTCGTTACCGGCTGCGGCGCCTCTGATAGAGTCGCCCCCCGATGGCGACACCCACGCGAGGGCCCCGCAGCGACTTGAGCGCGGTGCAGCGGTACGGCGACGTAGGGCTCGCGTTCCTCGTCGTGCTGATCGTCGGGATGATGATCATCCCGCTCCCGACGCACGTGCTCGACGTGCTCATCGCGGCGAACATCTCCATCGGCGTCTTGATGCTGCTCGTGTCGATGTACGTGCCCGACGCGATCTCGTTCGCGTCGTTCCCGACGGTGCTCCTCGTCACGACGCTGTACAGGCTCGCGCTCAACGTCTCCTCGACGCGCCTGGTGCTCCTGCAAGCCGACGCGGGCGACGTCATCCGCGCGTTCGGCGGCTTCGTCGTGCGCGGCAACTACGTCGTCGGCGCGATCGTCTTCCTCGTGCTGACGCTGATTCAGTTCCTCGTCATCGCGAAGGGCAGCGAGCGCGTCGCGGAGGTGGGCGCGCGCTTCACGCTCGACGCCATGCCTGGCAAGCAGATGAGCATCGACGCGGATCTCCGCACGGGCGCCATCTCGCAAGACGACGCGCGCAAGAAGCGCAAACAGATCCAGCGCGAGGCGCAGTTCTACGGCTCGATGGACGGCGCGATGAAGTTCGTGAAGGGCGACGCCATCGCGGGCATCGTCATCACGGCGGTCAACATCGTCGGCGGCTTGGCCATCGGCGTGCTGCAGCGCGATCTCAGCGCGGTGCAGGCGCTCAAGACGTACGGGCTCCTGACCATCGGCGACGGGCTCGTCTCGCAGATCCCTGCGCTGCTGATCTCGACGGCGGCGGGGCTCGTCGTCACGCGCGTCGCCTCCGAGGACGAGGGCACCTCGCTCGGCGCGGAGATCGGCGGGCAGATCTTCGGCAGCCCGCGCGCGATGGGGATCGCGGCGATCTTCCTCATCGGGCTCGCGGTCGTGCCGGGGCTGCCGGCGGCGCCATTCCTCGTGATCGCGACG
>CAIUAC010000995.1 GCA_903896985.1 uncultured Sandaracinus sp. | reverse complement strand
GTCCCCGCGGGCGCGGGCGTCGGCGTTGCGCCCAGCCCAGGCGTCGCCGTCGCGCCTGACGCTGGCGTGGGCGTCGCCGGCGGGAAGGGCGGCGCCTCGCGGCCCCCGCACGCCGCGAGCAGCGTCCCGACCGCGACGACCGTCGAGAGCCTCAGCTTCATGGCGTCGAGCATACAGCGCGGCCGCATTGCGAACGCCGGACCTCGTGTGCGGGCAGACGTCTGCGGCGCGCGGCGAGCCGAGCGCGACGGCTCAGGGCTGCGGAGCGTCGGCGGCAGCGGGCGGTGGGACGGGCCCAACCCGCAGCGGGAAGGGGACGTCGGGGCCCGCGGTCAGCGTCCACGCGACGTCGCCGGCTGTGCGCTCGCCGACCCGCACGAGGCGCAGCGCCGCGCCCTGGAGCGCGCTCATATGCTCGACCACTTCGAGGGTCCCGTCGCCGTCGACGTCGGTGAGCGCGCCGAACTCGAACTCGCCGTTGGCGGGAGGATCCCAGACGAAGTGCGTCGGGCGCACGAGCAGCACCTCGGCGGGCCGCCCCTCGCGCGCGCGGGCGACCGCGACCATCGTGCACGGCACGTCGTTGTACTCGCAGGCGGGGCCCTCGACGAGCGCGTACACCGCGTCGCCGAAGCGGTAGACGTGCGGCGGCGCGACCCAGGTGCCTGCGACGCGATTCGTCACGCGCGTCGCAGCTTCGCGCGCGGCCGCGACGGCCCGCTGTCCCTCGGGGGCTGTCGCGGCGAGCGGGACTGGCATCGTCGACGCCGGCGGTGGCTCGACCACCGCGAACCAGCCCGCGTCCCGGCAGCCGACGACCGCGTGCGCGAAGACGCTCCGATATTTGCCATCGGCGTACGTCTGCTGAGCCGTCAGCTCGACGCGCGCGCCGAGCGTGCCGTCGCAGGCGCCGCGTGGTCCGAGGATGCGCACCGCCTCGCCGCTCGGCGTGCTCGAGACGACCCGCGCTCGGACCACTCGATCGCCAGCAGGCGCGTCGCCCGAGGTGGCCTCGCGCACCGGACCGCGCGCGATGACGTACACGGCGCCGGGCGCACCCGCGACGGTGCCGCGCAGATCGAAGCCTGCCGACCGCACGAACGGCGCGGCGACGGGCGCTGCGCTGACGTCAGGTGTGGGCGTCGTCGCTGGAGGCGTCGGTGTCGCGTTCGGCGTCGGCATCGCGCTCGGCGCAGCGGTCGGAGCCGGTGACGTCACCGCCACCGTGGCCGACGGAAGAGCCGGGGCCCCGCGGTCCCCACACGCCGTGAGCATGAACGCGGCCGCTGCCAGCGCTGAGAGCCTCATATCGACGAAGCATACAGCGGTGCGTGCGCCGCATGACCCGCGTCAACCGTCGCCGCGACGAGGCGGCCCAAGGGCAGAGCCGAGGGGTGCACATCATGGCTGACGGGCTCGTCTATCTGGTCGGGCGGCGGCTGCCGCACAACGAGAACCTCGGGCTCGGCTACCTGAGCGCCGCGCTCACGGAGGCGCGGCTGCCCTCGCAGCTCCGCTGGCTGAACAGCGGCGCGGACGTGGAGCCCATCGCGCGCGAGATCGTGCGCGAGGCGCCGGACGTCGTCGGGCTCGCGCTGCCGGATGGCGGGTCGGCGTTCTTGCCGCTCGCGCTCGGGGAGCTGCTGCGGCGCCTCGGCTATCGCGGGCACATCACCTCGGGCGGCGCCTTCGCGACGCTCGCGCGCGCGTGGCTGCTCGAGCGCTACGGTTGGCTCGACAGCGTGGTGCGCTTCGCGGGCGAGGTGCCCATCGTCGAGATCGCGCGGGCGGTCGCGGCGGGCCAGGGCGTCGAGGGGCTCGCAGGCGTCACGACGCGCGCGGGCGATGGGCGCGTGACGGATGGTCGGGCCGCGGCGGTGCTCGACGACGCGCCGATGCGCCTCACGCCCGAGCGCACGCAGCTCTCCGAGATCCTCGGCGTGCGCGCCGCGCACCTCTGCGCGTCTCGCGGCTGTGCGGGGCGCTGTCACTACTGCGGGCCCGCTGCGCTCCACACGCTCGCCCGCGCGGAGGGACGCCGCGGCGGGGCGACGCTCGCGCAGCTCGACGACGGTGGCGTCGGCACGGTGCGCTGGCGTGACCTCGAGGCGCTCGCCGACGAGATGGCCGCGCTCTATCACGAGCGCGACGTCCGCTATTTCTACCTCGTCGACGAGCACGTGCTGCCGTACGACGAGCCTGGCGCGCTCGCGTACTTACGCGAGTGGCGCAAGGCGCTCGCCGCGCGGCGCGTCGGACCGATCGGCATCGGCGGGATGCTGCGCGCGGATCGGCTCACGCCCGCGATCGTCGATGAGCTTGCCGAGACGGGCATCATCCGCACCTTCGTCGGGCTCGAGCTCGCGTCCGACGAGGAGGGGCGGCGCTTCGGGCGCACCGCGCCGACCGCGCGGGAGCTCGCGCTGCTCGGGCGCTTCGCGCAGCGCGGCATCGCGACGGTGTCGAACCTCATGCTCGTGCACCCGTACTCGACGGTCGAGTCGGTCGGCCGCGCGCTCGATTTCTGCGCGGGGATCGGGCACGGCGTGCTGGAAGCGACGCGGATGCAGGTCTATCACGGCACCCGCCTGCACGAGCGCATGCTCGCGGAGGGCCGCCTCATCGGGAACCCGCTCCGCTGGGGCTACGTCTTCGAGACTCCAGAGATGGAGCGCTTCGCCGAGATCTTCGCGCGCCTGCGCGGCGAGGCGTTCCACGACTACAGCGTCGCGTGCCGCACGCACGACGCGCACCTCGCGCTCGCCCTCGCGCGCAGGCTCTGGGGCACGCGCGTCCCCAAGGCGGCGACCGAGCGGCTCGAGCGCGCGCGCGCCGCGCTCAACGCGCTCTACGTCGAGGCGTATCGCAGCGGCCTGCGCCTCGCGGTCGAGGGCGGCGGCTTCCACGACGCGACGAGCCTGGTGCGCGCGATGCGCGCGCGCGCCGAGGGCGTCGAGGTCGAGCTGGACCGTGTGGAAGAGCTCCTCTCGGAGGGCCCCGCGCGCGCCGCGCGTTGGTTCGCGCCGATGCGCGCCGCGGCCGCGAGCGCGCTCACCTTCACGCTCGCCGTCGTGCCCGCCGCGTCGGGCTGCTACCTCTCGCACGGGCCGCTCGCCGACGCGGGCACCGACGCCGGCCGCCGTGACGCCGCGGCGACCGACGGTGGCGAACACCTCGACGCGAGCACGTGCTCGCCCGCGCAGGTCACCGCTGCGACAGACTTGGCGGTCGCGCGCGTGCGCGCCGCGGACGCGTGCTTCAACGGCACGGTCACGCTCACGCCGCCCGCGACGGCCGACGCGGTGTTCCAAACGTCCGCGTTCGTCGCTGGCTCGCTGCAGCTGAGGACCTGCCGCGGCGCGCCGAGCGATGGGCTCGCTGCGGCCATCGAGTCGCGCGTCGAGTCCGCGCTCTCGGCGCCCATCCCCGCTTGCACGCCCGCCTACGTCGAGGTGACGGACGGCGGCGCGCAGACGGATATGAGCCGCCTCGCCGCGTCGCTCGACCCTTGCGCCGCGGTGCTCTACAGCGGCGGCGGGCCCATCGTCGTCGTGCTCGACGGGCGGGGCGCGGTCAGCGACGTGCGCACCACGGACCCGGGCTCGCCCGTCGCCGCGTGCGTGCGGCGCGTGCTCGAGGGGCTCAGCTTCCCGTGCCTCGCGAGCTTCGAGGTCTGCCCCGAATACATCATCTCCGAGTAAGCGCGCGGGGCGCTCAGAGCGGCGCTTCGGCACCAGCGACGCGGCGCGCGCGTCCGCCGACGAGGATCAGCAAGAAGATCGGACAGCCGATGAGCGCGGTGATCGCCCCGACCGGGGGCTCCGTGCCGAGCGCTCCGAGGAGCAGCCGTGAGCCCGTGTCCGCGAGCACGAGGAACGCGCCGCCGACGAGCGCGCTCGCCGGGACGACGAGGCGATGGTCGGGGCCGAGGACGCGGCGCACGCCGTGCGGCACGACGAGCCCGACGAAGCCGACGAGGCCGCAGAGCGAGACGACGCCCGCGACGATCAGCGACGTCGTCACGAGCACCGCCCAGCGCAGCACCGTCACCTGCGCGCCGAGCGAGCGCGCCGCCTCGTCCCCGAGGCCGAGCAGGTTGAGCCGACCGGCGAGGGCGGTGAGCACGACGACGCCGGTGAGCACGTACGCGGCCGCGATGCCGAGCGTGCTCCAGCGCTCGTAGCCGAGGGAGCCGACGAGCCAAAAGAGTAGTTCTTGCGCCTGCATGCTCGAGACGAGCACCTTGACGAAGGTGATCGCGGCGGTCGCGAAGGCGTTGACGACGATGCCCGCGAGGATGATCGCGGTCGGCGTCGAGGTGCCCGTCAGGCGCGCGACGGTCGTGACGAGCAGCGTCGCGCCGAGCGCGCCCGCGAACGCGGCGAGGGGCAAGAGCAGCGCGCCCGTGCCCGCGAGCGCAGGCACGCCGAAGGCGATGGCGATCGTGGCGCCGAGCGCAGCGCCGCCGCTCGTGCCGAGCACATATGGGTCGGCGAGCGGGTTGCGCAGCAAGGCTTGGAGCGCCGCGCCCGCTGCGCCGAGCCCCGCGCCGGCGATGGCGCCGAGCACGACGCGCGGCAGGCGCGCCTCGAACAGGATCAGCGCGTCGTCGTTCGGCGAGATCGTGCGGTCGAAGGCGCGCGCGAAGTCGATCCCGCTCGAGCCGGCGACCACGGCGATGGTCATCGCGACGGCGAGCACGACGAAGCCGAGCACGAGCGTCAGCGCGAGACGCCGGGTGGTGCTGCGGCTGCGGCCCTCCAAGGGCTCAGTCCGCGTTGCGCTGGTAGAGCAGGCGCAGCCCCTCGAGCGTGAGGAACTCGTCGACCTCGTCGATCGAGCGCGACTCGGCGTGCACGACGGGCGCGAGCCCGCCGGTCGCGAGCACGCGGCACGGGAAGCCGAGCTCGGTGCGTAGGCGCTCGACCAGCCCGTCGACGAGGCCGACGTAGCCGAAGAGGATGCCGCTCTGCATGGCGTGCGTGGTGTTGCGGCCGACGGCGCGCGGCGGCTTCGAGAGCTCGACGCGCGGCAGCTTGGCGGCGCGCACGAAGAGCGCTTCGGCCGCGATCTGCACGCCGGGCGCGATGGCGCCGCCGAGGTACTCGCCCTTCGGCGAGATGCAGTCGAACGTCGTCGCGGTGCCGAAGTCGACGACGATCGTGCCGCCCTTGGTGCGCTCGAACGCCGCGACCGAGTTCACGATGCGGTCGGCGCCGACCTCGCGCGGGTTCTCGATCAGGATCGGCATACCCGTCTTCATGCCGGGCCCGACGACGAGCATCTCGTGGCCGAAGGCCGCGCGACACGCCGAGACGAGCACCTCGGAGAGCTCCGGCACGACGGAGCCGAGGATGGACCCGCGCACGCGCTCAGGCGTGACGCCCGCGAGCGAGAGCAGCTGCCGAACGAGCACGTGCATCTCGTCGGAGGTGCGCCCCTTCGAGCTGCCGATGCGGAAGTGATGGGCGAGGCGCGCACCCTCGTAGAGGGCGAGCACGGTGTGCGTGTTTCCGACGTCTACCGCGAGCAGCACGGTGGGACCTCAGCGTGGCCGGAGCGCGAGCGTGCGCCGCAGCAGCCCGCCGAACGTGACGCGCTCGGTGGCGTGGGGCTCGGAGGCGAGGTGGACGATCGGCCGGCTCGGCGGCAGCACCGAGGTCGGCTTGATCGCTTTGGCTTCGATCGGTGCGGGCTGGGCTGCCTCGAACTCGACCTCCTCCTCGGTCGGAACTGGCTCGAGCCACGCTTCGATCGGCGTGGGCTCGGGTGATTCCACCTCCACCTCGATCGGCGCGACCTCGACGTAGGCGGGCTCGACGGGCGCAGCCTCGACGGGCGCAGCCTCGACGGGCGCAGCCACGACGGGCGCAGCCTCGACGGGCTCCAGCCGCGCCGCGATCG
>CAIUAC010000994.1 GCA_903896985.1 uncultured Sandaracinus sp. | reverse complement strand
CTCGGGATGCGCGGCGAGCTGTGGCGGCCGCAGGTCGAGGGCCTGCGCTCGACCCATCGGCTCGCGTGGTTCGATCATCGCGGCGTTGGCGAGAGCGGGCGCGCCCCGTCGCGGCGCCTGCGCACGCGCGACCTCGCGGCAGACGCCCTGCGCGTCGCGGACGCGCTCGACGCGGAGGCGCGCGCGGCGGGGGACGCGAGCCGCCGCTGGGAGCGCTTTCACGTCGTCGGCGTGTCGATGGGCGGGATGGTCGCGCAGGAGCTTGCGCTCGCGGCGCCCGCGCGCGTGCGGAGCTTGACGCTGATCGCCACGTTCGGCGGCGGCTCGCTGCGGGCGCGGCTGCCGTCGCTGCCCGGGGTCCGCGGCTTCGTCGCGGCGAACCTCGCCCGTGAGCCGGAGGCGCGCATCCGGGCGCTGCAGGCGCTGCTCTATCCGCCGGAGTTCCTGGCGAACAGCGACGTCGACGCGCTGACCGAGCGCATGCGCGCGCAGCTGACGAAGCGCGTCCCGCGGGAGACGCTCCTCGGGCAGCTGCACGCGGTGTTTCGGCACGACGCGCTCGGGCGCCTCCCGCAGCTGACGATGCCGACGCTGATCGTGCGCCCCGGGCGCGACCTGCTCGTGCGGCCGACGAACAGCGACCGGCTCAGCGAGCGCCTCCCGCACGCGCGCCGCCTCGCGCTCCCCGACGCGGGGCACGGTGTCATCTTTCAGAGCGCGCGGGAGGTCAACGCGGCGGTCGCCGACCTCGTAGCGACGGTCGAAGCCGAGGGCGCGGCGAGCGCCCGCTGATCAGTAGCCCGCGCCAGGGTCGACGAGGTCCGCCGGGTCGAACGCGGCGCCGGTCCCGAAGTGCGCGGCGAGCAGCAGCGAGCGCGCCAGCGTCGCGTCGAGCCAGCCCGGCTCGCGGTCCGCGCAGTGCGGCGACAGGAGCAAGTTGGGGAGCGCGTAGAGCGGGCTCTCCGGCGGGAGCGGCTCCTGCTCGAAGACGTCGAGCGCCGCGCCGCGCAGGCGCCCGCTCGCGAGGGCGTCGGAGAGCGCGCGCTCGTCGACCGTCGGCCCGCGACCGACGTTGACGAGCACCGCGTGCGGGCGGAGCGCGGCGAGCAAGCGCGCGTCGACGGCGTGGTGCGTCGAGGCAGTCAGCGGCAGCGCGACGAGCAGGTGATCGCTCCGCGCCGCGAGGTCGTGCGGCGAGGTCACGAACGCGTCGACGAGCGCGTCGTTCGCGCTGCGCTCTGGATGCCGACGGTGCGCCAACACGCGCATCCCGCACGCCTTGGCGAGGCGCGCGCACGCTCGCCCGATGTCGCCGTAGCCGTAGACGCCGAGCGTCGTGCCGCGGAGCGCCCGCGGCTCGAACTGTGACCACGAGCGCGCGACCTTGGCTCGCTCGAGGCGCGCGAGGTCCTTCGCGAAGTGCAGGAGCGCCGCGAGCGTCCACTCGGCGAGCGCCTCGGAGAAGACACCGCGCGCGTTCGTGACGCCGCCGCGCGTGCGCGCGAACTCCGTCAGCGCGGGGGACACCAGGTGATCGAGCCCCGCGGCGGCGCTGTGCACCCAGCGCAGGCGCGGCGCGGCTTCGAGCACCGGATCGAGCGCGCTCCGCCCGCACCACCAGGTGAGCACTCCGTCGAGCGTCGGCGCGGCGTCGCCCACGTCCTCGAGGTGCGCGTGCGGCCCGACGAACGCGACCCCCGGCGGCGGCGCGTCGCGCGCGGCGAGCAGGCGAGCGTCGGTCGGAGCCCCGAGGAGGAGGACTTGCTTCGTGTTCATACGATTCTCAGGCACCCGGCCGAGCGTAGCGCGCGCTGCCTTCGCAGGTTCGCGTGCGCGATTGCGCGCGCCGACGCTTCCGCTCGGGGCGCTCGCGCCCCACGGTGTGCGGGATGAACCAGCCAGCGAACCCCGCGAGCCCCACGCGTCGGACGCCGATCGCCTTCGTCGGGCACGGCGCGCCGCTGATCGCGCTCGACGCCGAGAAGGGCGCACCCTTGCGCGCGTGGGGTGAGGCGCTCGGACGACCGCGCGCCGTGCTCGCGCTCTCGGCGCACTGGGAGCGTGCCCCGCTGACCAGCGGCGCGACCGAGACGCGGCCGCTCGTCTACGACTTCGGCGGCTTCCCGCGCGCGCTCTACGAGGTGCAGTACCCGGCGCCCGGTGCTCCGCGGCTCGCCGACCGCGTCGAGGGCTTGCTCGGCGTGCCGATGCCGCGCAGCGCGCGCGGCCTCGACCACGGCGTGTGGACGCCGCTCGTGCATCTGTTCCCCGACGCGAGCGTGCCGGTGCTGCAGGTCTCCCTGCCGAGCAGCGACGGCGCGCGCGCGCTCTTCGCGCTCGGGCAGCGCCTCGCGCCGCTGCGCGACGAGGGCGTCCTCTTGCTGTGCAGCGGCAACGTCACGCACAACCTCGGCGCCGTCGACTTTGCAGGCACCTCCGCGCCGCCCCGCTGGGCGCAGGACTTCGACGAGTGGACGCGCGACACGCTCGCGCGCTCCGACTGGGACGCGCTGCTCGACTACGAGTCGAGGGCGCCTCGCTATCGAGCGTCGCACCCGACCGACGACCACTGGCTCCCGCTGCTGGTCGCCGCCGGTGCGGCGAGCGTCGCGCCGACGACGACCCGCTTCCCCGTCGAGGGCTGGGAGTTTGGCAGTCTCTCCCGTCGCTCGGTCGAGTTCGCCTGAGTCTCCGCGAAAGCTCTCGAGCCGCGCGCGCTGCTGGACGTCGAATGGGCTGTGCGTAGTTCCCCGAAGGGAACAGCACCATGCGCCAGCACATCGAACGGTGGCTCGGGCTCCTCGGCAGCGGCTTGCTCGAGAACTGGCAGGACGACCAGGCGATCGAGGCCGCCATCGAGATCGTCGGCGAGGCGCAGCTCTCGGATCTGCGCGAGTGGATGACGCATCAGTCCCACGAGGACTTGCAGGAGCTCGACGCGACGGCGATCGAGGTCTGCATCTGGATGGCGCGCGCCGATGGCATCGTCTCGGAGGCGGAGCGCATGCACATCGAGGAGCTCATCGCGGCGAGTCATCTCGACCGCGCGACGGTCGTGCGTGTCCGCGAGGCGTGGGAGCGTCGCCCCAACCTGATCGGCCTCGCGGACCGGCTCCCGCATCCCATCCTGCGCGAGCTGCTGCTCGTGCTCGCGTGGCAGACGGCGTTCGCGGACGGGCGCTTGAACCGCGTCGAGCAGGGCGGCGAGCTGCTCCTCGCGACGCTGCTCGCGGTGCCCGAGGAGCGCTCCTACGCGCTGCGGCACTCGCTCGGTGCCATCTCGCGTCGGCCGCCCCCGTTGCACCCGCCGAGCGGCGCTCCACTGGCGAAGTAGCTGCGGCGCGCCGCATCGCTGAGCCTCGCACGCGCGCGCGGCGTCAGGTCTCCTCGAGCTCCGCGAAGAGGTCCGCGACCTCCGCGCGCCCGCGCAGAGGCTCGCAGAAGCGGGTCGCGACGCCGAGCAGGGACTGCTCGAGCCGCGCGACCTCCGCGCCCTTCGCCTCGAGGTCCGTGTCCACCGTCTCCCGCGCATCGTCCGTCGTCTGCACCTGCGCGGCGAGCTTCTCGCGGAGCGCGCTCAGCTGAAAGTCGAGGTCCGCGACCTCGCGCTGCTTCGTGGCGAGGCGCTCGACGAGGATGCGCGTCGCCTCGCGCGCGTGCGACAGGTCCTCGCCGAGCACCTGCACCGCGTGCCCGAGCTGATCGCGCGCGGCGAGGTCGCTCGCCTCGAGCGAGTCGAGCTCGCGCTGTCGGCTGAGCCCCTTCGCCCGCAGCCCGCTGATGCGCGAGAGCACCTCGCGGATCTGGTCGAGCGCGTCGAGCGCGTCCGACGGCGGCGTCGTCTCCGGATAGGCGCGGCGCAGCATCTGCTCGAAGACCAGGCTGCGTCGCTCCCAGCGCTCGAGCGTCACCGCCGGCAGCGCGGTGCGCGAGCTCCGCGGCGGGAGCGACTCGCGTGGTCGCGACGTCTCCTCGCTGCCCGAGAGCGTCTCGAGCACGCGCACGATCCGGTGCGCGTCGACGGGGCGGCGCTCGGGCGACTTCTCGAGCAGCGCCGAGATCGTCGCGTCGAGCAGCGGCGGGCAGTCGTCGACGAACTCGCTGACGGCGTGCGGCGTCGCCTCGAGGTGCGCGATCAGGAGCCCGCCGACGTCGTGCTCGTCGTACGGCAGCCGGCCGGCGAGCATCTCGAAGAGCACGATGCCGAGCGAGTAGAGGTCCGACGCCGCGCCCGCGTCCTTGCCCTTGATGCGCTCGGGCGCGATGTACTGCGGCGTGCCGACGACCTCGCCTGCGAGCGTGAGCCGCGTGTCCCCGCGCGAGCG
>CAIUAC010000993.1 GCA_903896985.1 uncultured Sandaracinus sp. | reverse complement strand
GTCCCGCCCGATGCGCCTACTGCGTCCCGCCCGATGCGCCTACTGCGTCCCGCCCGATGCGCCTACTGCGTCCCGCCCGATGCGCCTACTGCGTCCCGCCCGATGCGGCTTCGTGCCGCCGCTGCCGGCGCGTCGTGGTGCCGCCGCCCGCGGGCGCCGTCGTGCCGCCGGGTGCGGGTGTGCGACCCTCGAGGATGGTGAATTCGACGCGGCGGTTGAGCGCGCGGCCGTCGGCGGTGTCGTTCGGCGCGACGGGCTGACGGCTGCCGTAGCCTGCGTACTCGAGGCGGTCGCGCGGGACGCCCTTGCTCGCGAGGTACTCGACGACGGCGCGCGCGCGCCGGTACGAGAGGTCGACGTTGTAGCGCTCTTGCCCCTGGTTGTCGGAGTAGCCCTCGACGCGCACGCGCCGCCCCGCGGGGATGTCGGCCATCACGCCGGCGACCTGATCGAGCAGCGGCATCGAGACCGCGCGGATCGTGTCGAGGTCGAAGTCGAAGTAGATGCGCTCGGAGATCAGGATGCGCGTGTCGGTGACGGTGATCGTCGCCGCGCTCGGACCGGGCTCCGGGCAGCCGTCGTCGTCCTGGAAGTGGTCGAGGTCCTCAGGCTCCATCGGGCAGTCGTCGGCCCCGTCGGCGACGCCGTCCTCGTCGTTGTCGGTGTCGGGGCAGCCGTCCTCGTCCTGGAAGCCGTCGCGATCCTCGCCCTCGAGCGGGCAGCGGTCGCGCGCGTCGACGACGCCGTCGGCGTCGTTGTCGGTGTCGGGGCAGCCGTCCTCGTCGAGGAAGCCGTCGCGGTCCTCGGCGTCGTTCGGGCACTCGTCGACCTCGTCGAGCACGCGGTCCTGATCGTTGTCCGGGTCAGCGCAGAAGTCGCCGTCGTCGAAGCCGTCGAAGTCCTCCGGGCCCGCCGCGCAGGGCGAGCGCTCGGTCTGGTAGCGGAGCGCGGTGAACGCGCGCACGGCCGGCGAGCCGTAGCCCGCGAGCACGCCGGTGCCGAGGCCGCCCTCGAGGCTCCAGCCGCCCGTGCGCCAGCGGACGCCGACGTCGACCTCCATCGGGTTCTCGTTGGAGTGGAGCCAGCGCCCGCCGAGCCCGACGCGCAGCTGCGTCTCGGCGATGGCCGCGAGGCTCTCCGTGAGCGCGTACGTCGCGCCGACGCCTGCGTGGATCTCGTCGTCCTGCTCGAAGTCGCCGAGCGCCGCGCGCTGCCGCAGCCGATAGCCGAGGTCCCCGGCGAGCGTGAGCTTGCCCATCGCGTAGGCGGCGACGGCCTCGGGCCACATCGTCCAGCTGCGCGAGCCGAGGAAGTTGTGCTCGTCGCCCGTCGGCAGCGTGAAGACGCCGCGCACCGCGAGGGAGAAGTCACCGCGCAGGATCGGGAACTTCGCCGAGAGGCGCAGGTCGCCCGGCGCGAAGTGCCAGACGTCCTTGGGCGCGTCGGCGGTCGCGTCGTCCGCGACGTCGCCGAGCACGACGGGCACCGCGAGGCCCAGCTCGATCAGCTCGAAGAAGCCCGCGGCGACCATCAGGTCCGCCTGCGCGAGCCCCGCGACGACGTTCGTGGCCGAGCCGTCGGCGTTCGCCCGGACGAACGGCGCGTGCGCGTACTGCGCGCCGAGCCCGAAGACGAACGTCAGGTGCCGCGGCACCGAGGGGCGGTCGATGGTGAAGGTCGTCCCGCCCGCCGTCGGCATCAGGAAGAGCTGCGGGTCGATCGAGCGCAGCTCCTGCGCGCGCGCTTGGCCCGCCGCGGCGAGCGACAGGACGAAGGCGGCGAGCACGGCGAGGGATCGAGCGGCCGCGACGTACCGGAGGGGGCACGTCCGCGAAGCGAAGGCGGTCACGGCCGGTATCTTAGCGAACAGTTGCCCCGGCGGGAAAGGACCGTTTGCGGGGGGGCCCTCGCCGCCCATCTCAGCGGCAACGCAAACAGGGGCCGCAGTCGCCCCAGATGTCCGCTATACTCGCGCAGCCAATGAAGTTCGTCGCTTGCTCCGGATTCCCAGTGCCCGTCAGCCGCTACTGGGCGGAGCTTCCCGCCGTGGAGATCTCCGACACGGAGAACGCCGTCCCAGGGGCGGGCACCGTGCGCCGCTGGCTGCGCGAGTCCGCCGACGGCTTCGCGTTCACCGTGCTCGCCCCGAAGGGGATCGCCGCGGGCGGCTTCCTCGTGAAGGGCAAGAACACGCCGGGCCTGATGGAGACCGCCGAGGTCGCCAAGACCCTGCAGGCGAAGGCGCTCGTCTTCGCCGCGCCGCCGGAGCTGCTGCCGTCGCGCCTCGTCAAGGCGCAGCTCAAGGCGTTCGCCGAGGCCCTGCCGCGCGGCCTGCCGCCCGTCGTCTTCGACCTGCCGTCCTGGAACGCCGAGGAGGTCGCGAGCGCGGTCGGCGACTCAGGCGCGCACGCCGCATACAACCCGCTGTCTGGCCCAATCCCGACGAAGGCGGCGTTCCTCTACTTCCGCCTGCACGGCCCCGCGGGGCACCGCTCGCGCTACGAAGAGGCCGCGCTCGAGGGCGTCGTCAACGCCGTCCGCGACTCCAAGGCGAAGCTGACCTTCTGCGTGTTCACGAACGTCGACATGTTCGCGAACGCGAAGTTCATCCTCAAGCAGACGACGTAGGGCTCAGCGCTCGGCTCAGGCGACCGTTCCACCTGCCGACCTCTGCCCGCGTGGGCACTGACTCGAAAAATCTCGTGGTGGCCGGGTGCTGTCGGACCTGTCGAGCCTTAGGAGAGATGCCTGTGATGACCGCGCTCTACCTGACACTCGGCACATGACGCCGCCGAAGCTCACGCACGCGCATCTGGTCGCCTTCGAGGGGCTCGACACGCCGATGTGGGTGTTCGACCTGGCGGACCGCCGGATGGCGTGGGCGAACGCGTCCGGGCTGCACTTCTGGGGCGCGCCGAACGTCGCGCACCTGCGCGCGCGGGACTTCTCCGATCTCAGCGAAAGCACGGTGACCC
Organism: uncultured Sandaracinus sp.; assembly: GCA_903896985.1. Classification (GTDB taxonomy): domain Bacteria; phylum Myxococcota_A; class Polyangia; order Polyangiales; family JADJQN01; genus CAIUAC01. The sequence continues at coordinate 1,499 of CAIUAC010000993.1, read as the reverse complement.
GCCTGCAGAACGTGATGCGCGGGCACGCGCGCGGCGAGACGACGCGCGAGCAGTGGAGGCTCTATCCGAACGGCAAGCCGACGACGATCCGCTCGCGGACCGCCGCCATCCTGCTCGAGGACGACCGCGAGGCGATCCTCTACGAGGGGATCGTCGTCGTGCAGGACGTCGATCCGACCGTCCTGCGCGGCGTCGAGGCGATGCAGAAGACGTCCGTGATGGTCGCGCTGCACGACCTCGAGGGCCGCCTGCTGATGCGGAATCCGTCCGCCGTGCGGGCCTTCGGCAGCCTCGAGGCGAGCCGCGAGGCGGGGCGACCGACCGACGCGTTCGCGAGCCTCTTCCCCGATCCGGCGCTCCCCGCGCTGATCCGCGAGACGGTCGCCGCCGGGCAGACGTTCAGCGCGCAGGACGAGCTGCTCGTGGGCGGCGAGCGGGTCTGGCACGGCTACGACGTGTGTAGGGTCGTCGATCCCGTCACGGGCGAGCCGGCGATCCAGATCAACGCGCGCGACATCTCGGAGCTCAAGCGCGCTCAGAAGGAGCAGCGCGAGTCGCTCGCGACGGCCGAGGCCGCCAGCCGCGCCAAGAGCCAGTTCCTCGCGACGATGTCGCACGAGATCCGCACGCCGATGAACGGCATCCTCGGCATGGCGCAGCTGCTGCTGACGCCCGACCTCGAGCCCGGCGAGCAGCGCGAATTCGCGGAGACGATCCTGCGCTCCGGGCGGACGCTGCTGACGCTGCTCAACGACATCCTCGACCTGTCGAAGATCGAAGCCGGCAAGCTCGACATCCACCACGCCGAGTTCACGCCGCGCGAGCTCCTGCAGGACGCGACGGCGCTCTTCAGCGAGTCCGCCTCGAAGCGGGGCGTCCGGCTCCAGCCGCAGTGGGAGGGCCCCGACGCCGTCTACGTCGGCGACCCGCTCCGCGTGCGCCAGATGGTGACGAACCTCGTCAGCAACGCCATCAAGTTCTCCGAGGGCGGCCAGGTCACGGTCCGCGCCACCGAGCAAGCCCGCGGGCCCGACGGCACGACGCTCCTCTTCTCGGTGACCGACGAGGGCATCGGCATCGCGCCGGAGAAGCAGGCCCTGCTCTTCTCGCCGTTCACCCAGGTGGATGGCTCCCACGCCCGGAAGTTCACCGGCACCGGCCTCGGGCTCTCGATCGTGCGGCGGCTCGCGGAGCTGATGGGCGGCGAGGTCGGCGTCGACAGCGAGCTCGGCAAGGGCTCGCGCTTCTGGTTCACGGTGCGGGCCCAGGTGGCTCAGCCAGGCCAGGCTCCGAACCCAGAGTCGCCCTCCGCGCCGCCGGTCGCGGCGAGCCAATCCGTCGAGCCGCCGGCCATCGTGGACGCGTCGCGCTACTCCATCCTCGTCGTGGAGGACAACGCGATCAACCGCCTGGTCGCCCAAGGAATGCTGCGCAAGCGCGGCTTTCGAGCCGAGTGCGTCGAGAACGGCGAGCTCGCCGTCACCGGGCTGATGCGCGGC
>CAIUAC010000992.1 GCA_903896985.1 uncultured Sandaracinus sp. | reverse complement strand
GTCTTGGTCGTGAAGAAGGGCTCGAAGATGTGCGGCAGGGCCTCGAGCGGGATGCCGCTGCCGTCGTCGCGCACCTGGATCACGGCGTAGCGACCCGACGGCAGCACCCCGCGGCCGAGGGTCGGCGATACGAGCCGCTCGGTCACTGCGATGCTCACGTGGCCCCCGTTCGGCATCGCGTCGCGCGCGTTGACGACGAGGTTGAGCAGCACGTTCATCAGCTGGCTCGGGTCGCCGCTGACGTGGAGCCTCTCGGGCGAGGGCTCGATGCGCAGCTTGACCGCCTCCGGCAGCGCGCGGCTGAGGATCGGCTCCATCGCAGCGATCGCCCCGACGAGCTCGAACGCGCCCAGCTCGGAGGTCTGCGGGCGCGCGAACGCGAGCAGCTGACGCGCGATCGTCGCGCCGCGCTCCGCCGCTTCACGAATCGCCTCCGCGTCGGCGCGGAGCGGATGCTCGGCCGGAAGCTCCTCGACGAGGACCTCGCCCGCGGCGCGAAACACCGTGAGCAGGTTGTTGAAGTCGTGGGCGACCCCCGCCGCGAGATGGCCGAGCGCCTCGAGCCGCTCGTTGAGCGCCATGCGCCGGTGCAGCTCGTCGTTCTCGCGCTCGAGCCTCTCTCGCGTGCTGACGTGGACGACCGCGATGCTCGTGGTGCCGGCGAGCACGATGAAGAGTGGAGCGGCGTCGATCGCCGTCTCGGGCCGAAGCCCCCAGAGCCCGAGGACCGTCACGACGGCGAGCCCGCCGAGCCCGCCGGCCGCGAGCGCGGACCACACGAGCGCCGCGCGGCGTCGACCGGCGAGCCCCGCGATCAGCGGAATGAACGCAGGCCCGATCACGGTCGAGATGAAGAAGCCGCCGCGCGTGAGGCTGACGACGATGCTCCCGACGAGGACGAGCGTGCCGATGATGTCGAGCGCGACCGTCGCCGCGAGCCCCCGCCGGATGGCCGCGAGCAGCACGATGCCGAGCAAGCCCACGCCGAACGTCACGCTCCCGCCGACGATGTTCCCCGACAGGAAGTGCCGCAGCGACATCAGCGGCTCGAGCGCCGCGTCGATCAGGCACGCGGCGATGAGCAGCCGCGTCAGCTGCGCGGTGTGGAGATCGCTGCGGGCCGCTGGCGGCAGGAAGAAGTCGATGAGGGCGAGGAACTGCATCCGCGGACGAGCACGATATCCCATCGGCCGCTCCGTTGCTCGGCGCTCAGCGGTGGGCGCGCGCGCCTGCTAACCTGTCCCCGATGGCGCGCAGCGAACTCTCCGTCGTGCCGGTCTGGGGTGTCGCGCTCGCGTGCCTCTCGCTCTGCTCGCTCGCGCTCGTCGCCTGCGGCGGCCTCGACGTGACTCCCGTCTTCGACGCGGCGCTCCCCGACGTCGGCGTGCCCGACGCGGGCGCTCCAGCCGACCTCGGGCCCGACCTCGGACCGCCGGCCGACGTCGAGGGCTTCCTCGACTACGAGATGCGCGTCGGCGGGATGCGTGGGCTCGCTGCTGCCATCGTGCAGGACGGCGTCGTCGCGCGCGTCTACACCCGCGGCATGGCGAGCGAGACGAGCGCAGTCGATGAGCACACGCTCTTCGTCGCCGCGTCGATCTCGAAGACGTTCGTCGGCGCGCTGCTGCTGCAACTCGCCGCCGAGGGGCGCCTCGACCTCGACGCGCCGCTCGACGAGGTGCTCGGCTTTCCTGCGCGCAATCCCGACTTCCCCGCGGAGCCACTCAGCGTGCGTATGCTGATGACGCACACCTCCGGACTCATCGACGACTTCGGCACGCTCGCGGGCTACACGGTCTCGGACGGCATGGATCCGACGATGACGCTCGACGAGGTCGCCCGCGGCTACCTCGCCGTCCCAGCGCACTTCGATGCTGCGCCGGGCGCCGCCTATTCGTACTGCAACGCGGGTTTTGGCGTGCTCGGGCGCGTCGTCGAGTTGGCGAGCGGCGAGGACCTGCGGACTCTCTCCGAGGCTCGCTTGTTTGGGCCGCTCGCGCTCGACGGCGCGGGCTGGTTCTACGCCGACGTCGACGCCTCGCGCCTCGCGACCGAGTACATATGGAATCAGCGTACGAACGTCTACACGCCGCAGCCGCAGCGCAACTACGCGCATTATCCTGCGACCTCGCTCCGGGTCAGCGTCACTGGACTCGCGCGCTGGCTGCTCGTCTACACAGGAGCCGGCACGCTCGACGGGGTCCGCGTCCTCGATCCGGCGAGCTTCGCCGAGACGCAGATCGTCACCTATCCAGCGGTCCGGTCGAATCAGGCGCTCGTCTGGTATTACACGACGCAAGGCGGTCACCGCTGGCTCGGGCACGGCGGCTCGAGCGTCGGCTCGAGCAATCAAATGCTCTACGACCCGGACACCGGGCGTGGACTCGTGGTGTTGACCAACTCCGATGCTTATATCCGAGAGCGCCTCGGGCACAGCGAGGGCGCCGACGCGATCGACGCCATCATCGGGCGGCTCGACGCAGAGGCCAACACGCTCTGAGCGAGCCGCGTCGGCCCGCCCGTGCGTGCCAGGGTGCGTCGAGGCGCTACAGCTTCGCCTCGACGACCGCGAGGATCGCGCGCTCCTTCTCGACCGCCTGACGCTCGAGGTCGGCCGCCTCCGCGCGGAGCTGCGCCGCGGCGACGGGGTCGGTCAGAGAGCCGCAGTTGATCTTCACGTTGAGGTGCGCGCCGATGACCGCAGAGCGCGCACAGAGCGCGCCGACGCCCGCGTCGGAGACGGAGCTCGGATTGCCGAGCTCGGCCATCGCGGCGATGACGTCCATCGACGCGAGCGAGACGCGCATCACCTCGAGCGGGACGTCGATCGCGCCGCGCGTCGCGGCTTGAATGGCGCGCTTTCGCTCGGTCTTCTCGGCGTCGGTCGCGCGCGGCAGCGAGAGCGCGTCCATCACGCGATTGAACGCCAGCGTGTCCTCGTCGACGAGACGCAGCAGCTCCACGTAGTGCGCCTTGCCGCGCTCCGCCCAGTCGGAGAACTCCTTCCAGCGCTCGTCCCAGCCGCGCTTGTGCGACGAGAGGTTCGCCACCATCGTCGCGAGGGCGGCGCCAAACGCGCCGAGGGTCGCCGCGATGGAGCCGCCGCCCGGCGCGGGTGACTCGGACGCCGTCTCCTCGGTGAACGCGCGCACGCTGAGGTCGACGAGGCGCTTGGGCTGCACCGAGCGCCGCGCCGCGATCGCGTGCTCGATGATCTTCTCGCGCGGCACGAACGGCCGCACGTCCGAGAGCCCGAGCGAGCGCACGGCGAGCTTGATCAGCTCGTCGTCGGAGACGCCCGTCGAGCGCTGCTGCTTCTCGAGGAAGTACCTGCCCGCGTCGAGCATCGCGCGCAGCGGCACCACGCCGACGAGCTCCGAGCCGGTGACGCGAATCCCCCGCAAAGCGGCCGCGCGACAGCACTCGTCGAACGCGACGTGCATCGGTGTCACCCCGATGTCGTTGAGGTTCAGCGACACCTGCGCGACGCCGTATTCCTCGATGTACCAGCCGATCCCCTTGACGCTCTTCAGCGTGCCCGGAGTCCAGACGGATTCCCCCGCTGCGTTCTTGACGAGCTTGCCGCTCGCGTCGCGCGCCTCTCGACCTTTCTCGCGGATGTCGAAGGCGATGGCGTTCGCGCGCCGCGTCGAGGTCGTGTTGAGGTTGACGTTGTAGGCGACGAGGAAATCGCGCGCGCCGACCGCCGTCGCGCCGCTCTTCGGGTTGAACGTCGCGGGGCCGAAGTCCGGCTTGCCCTCGGGGCGCGAGAGCTTGTCGCGCAGCCCCTCGTACTCGCCCGCGCGCACGCTCGCGAGGTTGCGCCGCTCGGGCACGAAGGCCGCGTGCTCGTAGCAATAGATGGTGCTGCCGACCTCGTCGGCGAGGCGCTGCGCGAGCCGCCGCGCGAGCACGACCGTCTCCGCCATCGTGATGTTGGCGACGGGCACGAGCGGGCAGACATCCGTCGCGCCGAAGCGCGGGTGCTCGCCCGTGTGCTGGCTCATGTCGATCAGCTCCGACGCCTTGCGGGCGGCGCGCACGGCTGCCTCGAGGACCGGCTCCGGCGGGCCCACGAACGTCACGACGGTGCGGTTCGTCGCCTTGCCCGCGTCGACGTCGAGCAGCAGCACGCCCTCGACCGACTCGATCTCGCGGGTGATCTGCGCGATCACCCCGGGGTCACGACCCTCGCTGAAGTTCGGCACACACTCGATCAGTTGTTCGCTCATCGCTCGGTTCCTCTCTGCGGGGGCCGGAGCGTAGCAAGCGGTCGCAGACTTGTCGGGGCGCTCGCGCCGCGGCTCCGCGCGTCCCGCTCCGCTGCCCCGCGTGCGGGGCGCAGAACGCCTGATACGCTCGCGGCAACCTCGGGAGGCTCTCATGGCGAAGACGATCAAGGTCGCAGTGCTCCTGGCCGGCTGCGGCCACCTCGACGGCGCAGAGGTGCGCGAGTCCGTCCTCGCGCTGCTCGCGCTCGATCAGCACGGCGCCGCCTACCAGTGCATCGCGCCGAACGCGCCGCAGCACCACGTCGTCGACCACGTGACGGGGCAGCCTGTGCCTGGCGCCACGCGCAACATCCTCGAGGAGTCGAGCCGCATCGCGCGCGTCGGGCAGTGCCTCGACCTCGCGAGCGCGGAGGTGGCCGACTACGACGCGCTCGTGATGCCGGGCGGCTACGGCGTCGCGAAGAACCATTGCTCGTTCGCGTTCGAGGGCGCGGACGGGCACGTGCGCCCCGACGTCGCCGCCTTCGTGCGCGGCTTTTTCGACGCGAAGAAGCCCGTCGGCGCGATCTGCATCGCGCCCGCGCTCGTCGCGCTCACGCTCCGTGGCCATGCCTCTGCGGCGCTGACGCTCGGTGACGGCGAAGGCGCGGCGAAGGCGATGGCGGTGCTCGGACAGCGTCCGCAGCTGACGAGCAGCGCGCGAGAGGTCGTGATCGACGAGGCCAACAAGCTCGTCACGACTCCCGCCTATATGTTCGACGACGCCAAGCTCGCCGACGTCTTCCTCGGCATCGAGCGCTGCATCGCAGAGGTGCTGAAGCGGGCGTAAACAGCCTCACGCCTGCGCTCGGCTCAGTCGTCGGGCGCCCTCGCTCTCGGACTGTTTTTCCACGGATCTTGAGCTGGAGTAGGGCGCCCCCTCGCCCTGCGTGCGGGCCCCGGGCGCCCCTCACCGCACGACGACGATCTGGCCCCATGGCGCGAGTCCGTGGGCCTCGGGGCAAATCCACACCACCGGATAGCCCGGTGCGCGCGCGGGGAAGGCGCTCTCCAAATCCGTCATGCCGACGAAGAGATCCGGCGGGCGTCGCGACTTGCGCACCCACTCGAACACGGGGCGATGGTCGGTGCCGCCGCCGCCTCGCACGGCGCGCCTCGCGAGCCAGCGGTCCATCTGGTCGAGCTCGATGACCTCTTGGACCGCCGCGTCGGCGACGACGACCCGCAGCTCGCTCACCTGCGTCGCGAGGACGCGCACCTCCGCGCACGCCTCCGAGAGCTGCGCTCGGTTCATGCTGCCGCTGGTGTCGAGCGCCACGATGACGAGGCCGGGGTGCTCGCCCGCGAGGCCGGGCACCATGAAGCCCTCGTGGAGCCAGCGCCGGTTGGGGCGGCGCGGATCGAGCTCGTCCCGGTCGAGGGCGGTGCTCACGTGTCGTCGGAGGAGGCGCTGCCAAGGGATGCGGGGGCGCGCGCCGTTCAGCGCGATCGAGAGCCCCGCCGGGAGGTCGCCACGCGAGCCCCGCGCGCGGTGGTTCGCTACCGCGGCGCGGACGCGCTCGGCGACCTCTTCGCGCGCGTCCACGTCGAGGTCGCGCGGCAGGTGCACGTCGAGCCCGCCGCCGTGCTCCTCGACGCTTTGGCCGGCGACCTCGACGACGGTGGTCGTAGAGCCGCCTTCGTCGCCACCGCTCGCCTCTTCGCGGAGCACGTCGTAGATGGCCTCGGCGAGCAGTCCGTCGAAGCGCCGATCGAGCAGGATGCCGGGCGGCGGCTCGTACATCGGGCCGGTGCCCGAGGCGTTTGGGATCGACGCGACGATCCGGTTGATCGCGTAGTCGGTGGCGCAGTTCCAGAGTCGTTGATCGCGCCCCCGCGCGCGCGTGAGCGTCGCATAGACTTGGTGACCCACCTCGTGCGCGAGCACAAAACCAAGCTGCCGAGTGGTCAGCGCGTGTGTGCGGAGCGGATTGAGCCAGATATGTCGCAGGCAATCCGTCGCCGCGATCGCTGGGAGGGTGGGTTCGAGCACGAGCCGCAGCTGCAAGAGCAGATGCCCCCAGAACGGGTGAAGCTCGAGCATCTGAATGCGCACCGCGGACCAGCGCGCCTGCTCGTCCGCGAAGTCACGCGCCTCGAGCTGGGCCTCGCTCATCGCGCGAGCGACTCGCGCAGACCTGAGATCTCGTCGAGCAGCGCGGCGAACTCCGGCACGGCGAGGAGGCGCGTGAAGAGCGGCTCTTTCCCCCGAATGTGCTGCAAGAACAGCTGCACATACTCAGGATCGAGCCCTGGGCTGCGGAGGAACTTCACGACGTTGGGCAGGTCGACGTCGCGCACCGGCTCGTAGCGCCGCAGCCAGCCCGCCACGGCAAAGGTCGCCGCGTAGACGAACGACGGGTCGCCCTGTTCGACGGTCGTGAAGTCGATCGCCTCGCCGCGGCAGATCACGCGCGCGGCGTCGACGCGCCCGTAGATCCTACGCCACGCAAAGAAGCGCTCTGCGTGCGCCGCGCCGATGCACGCGGACACGAGGCGTCGGTGATCGCGCTCCCCGCCGACGGCGAGCACGCGACTCGCCATCTCCCAAGAGCGCGGGCTCGGAAAGGCCAGCTCGCCCTCGGGCTGCTCGTAGAGCGCGTCCTTCCCGTCGAGCGCGATGTACGCGAGGACCGACGAGTCGATTCCGTGGCTGGTGCCCCAGGCGAGCCACGCCTCCGCGTCGACGCGCAGCACGAAGTGCGCGAACCGATTGGCGAGCGCCGACGAGAGGCTCGTGACGATCGCGTTGTCCTCTTCGAGATTGCCCGCCGCGAGGACGAGCGTGCCCGGGTGAAACGCCAGCTCACCGACGCGCTTCTCGAGCACGATCTGATACGCCGCCGCCTGATGCAGCTTGCTGACCGCGGCGTTGATCTCGTCGAGAAATACGAGACACGGCGTCGCCGCTGCCTGTCGCGCCCACGCAGGCGGATACGCGATCAGCGTCCGAGTGTCCTTGTCGGGGAACCACACGCCGCAGAGGTCGGAGGGATCGCGCTGCGCGAGGCGGATGTCGATCAGCGGGAGTCCGAGCTCCTGCGCCAGCGTCTGCGCGAGGGTGGACTTGCCGACCCCAGGGTGTCCGCGCAGCAGCACAGAGAGGCCCGCGCGCAGCGTGACGCCGACGAGTCGATGCAGCTCAGGCCAGGTGTAGCCCTCCGGCGAGAACGACTCCGCGCGCGCGCTCTTCGCGACCTTGAGCGTCATTTGACGCCCGAGTCGAGAGGCCGCCGGTGGCGCGGCTTGCGTTGCTGTCTGAGGCGCAGTCCGAGTCGCAGTCTGAGTCGCAGTCTGAGTTGCAGTCTGAGTCGCAGTCTGTGGCGCGTGGTGAGGCGCTGGTGACGGCACGCGCGCTGCGCGCGCAGCGACGGAGGCGCTCGTCGTGGGAGGAATGGCGGGCACCGGGCCCGGCCGACCGATGCCGCTCCCGTCGCAGCCCGAGCACCTCGTGAGCACGCAGCCGATCAGGTGTGCAGTGACCGTCACTCCCGGCTTGTCGAACAGGCTGTCGAGCCAGTCTGGCCAGGCCGAGAGCGGGAACTCCTGCGTCGAGCGCTCGCCGTCGACGATGAAGCGCTTCGCGTTCACGTGCGTGACGCGATAGCTCCGAAAGAGGCTGCGATGCGACTCCGAGCGATTGAAGCGCAGACCGCGCTGGGGTACGGCCGGGAGCAGGCGACCCTGCTCGTCGCGGGGCCACGCGCGCGCGGCCGTGGCGGGGTTGGTGGAGGGCAGCGTCATGGGGAGTTGGGGGGAGAGACGCGCTGCGGGGGAGCGGACTGACGGCAGCCGTTCAGGCTCCTGGCGCCGGGGGACCGGAAGCCTCCCACTCGACGACGTGGCCGGTCTTGACGAACCACAGTCCGTACGTCGCAAGGCGCTCTCCGTCGGGGAGTCGCCCCTCCATGGCGCGCGCGTACAGCGACACCTGCGGATAGTACTTGGCGATGAGCTCGTCCAAGTGATCGGAGTCCACCTCGTCGTCCTTCGTCACCTTGTAGTCGAGTAGGTGCCAGAGCCCCGCCTCGTCTCTCCAGAGCAGGTCGATGGAGCCTTCGACTCGTGCGCCCGTGGAGGCGTCTGTCGTGCTTGGTGCCAGGTCTACTTGCACGCGCGTCTCGTGGACGACGTCACCGCGTGCGGCCGCGCTCCGCAAGGCCTTCGCGAGCTCCGGCTGGCGCTCTTCCGCAGCGCGGAGCACGTCGAGGAGCCAGCTCTTGTAGTGCGTGAGCGAGGCCGAGGTCGCGGCCGAGTTCCCTGCGTTCTTCGGGAGCTCGTCGCGGATGGCCTGCTCTGCGATCGAGTCCAGCGTGAGCCCTGACTCGGGTGGGAAGTGTCGCCACGCCCAGGTCGCGAAGGCACGGTGGCCGATGGTTCCGTCCAAGCGCGGGTTGCGGGCGAGGTCGTCGGAGCCCGTGCCGCCGGCGGCCGACTTCGACTTGGCGCCGCTCGATTTCTTGGCCGCTGCCGGAGCCCTCTTCGCCGTGCCAGCTTCTCCGCCACTCAGCCTCCGCGCTGGAGGCGGTACGCTCGTCCCGGGCTTCTCCTGCGAGGGATTTCGAATCGTGACCTCGCTCGACGGAACCGCTGCGAGCCGGTCTTCGGTGTTCTTCGGCAGAGCGCTCGACAGCTTGCTCGCGGCGGGCTTCGCCACCGGAGTCGGCTCCGCCCAGCGGTAGTCTCGCCCCTCAACCCAGGCCCCCTCGCCGAGCTTGCACGAGCCCTCGGCGCCACCCGCCGCGTCTGGGCTCGCCGCGTCGGTGATCTCGAGGCCCACGGCGATGAGTACATCCTCGAGCCACGAGCGGGAGACTCGATGAGATGGCGCGTCGGCGGGTGAGCGCTTGTGCAGTTTCTCGAGCACCTTCCGAATCTGAGCAGAGTTCTTCGGCAGTCCACCCGCGAGCACGAGCAGCTCTTTCGCGCGCGTGCAAGCGACGTAGAGCATGCGGCGCTGCTCCGCGCGCTCCCACGGCTGGCTCGCCAGATGGACGAGCTCGGCGGCGAGGCCCCGCTCCACTTTGAAGGGGTCGTTTGCCGTGGTCATCCGCACGAAGGGCAGGTCCACTGCGTTCTTGTTCTTGTCGAGGACGCGGACTGGTGCCAGCGCGTCCACTCGGGAGCGCACCACTGCCTTGTCGAGGCTCGGCACGACCACGACGTCCCACGCGAGTCCCTTCGCCTGGTGCACGACGGTGACCGTCACGGCGGCGCCCGAGTAGGGGTTGCTTGCGCCCCCAGGGTCCTTCTCGTCCTCTGCCATTCGTCGCAGCTCGCGAATGACCTCGGTGCTGCCGCCCTCGACGGTTGTGGCCACCTTGCGCAGGAGGATCTCCAGCCGCCGCAGTGCCG
>CAIUAC010000991.1 GCA_903896985.1 uncultured Sandaracinus sp. | reverse complement strand
GAGCGCGCGCGCCTCGGCGACCCGAGCCCCCAAGTAGCGCTCTGTGGCGAGCGCGAGCACGAGCGCGTCCCCTGCGCGGCGGTCTCCGAGGTCGCCGAGCGCCTCGGCCGCCACCGTCCGGAGGACGAGATCTGCGAGCAGTGACTCGAGCAGAGGGCGAGCCCCGCGCACGCGGAAGTGACCGAGCGCGCGAACGGCGGCGACACGCGGCGCCGGACGCGCAGTCGCATCCGCGGCGAGGTCGAGCAGCGCGACGGCGCCGGTCGCGTCGTCGGAGGCTGCGAGCGCGAGGGCCGCGCGACGGATGCGGTCGAGCGCGGCCGGCTCAGCGCGACCCGCGTCGGGAGTGTCGGCGGCGACGGCCTGCGTCGCGAGGCGCGCGAGGTCCGCGTGCGCCGCTTCGTCGCCGAGCACGAACGACGCGATCGCCGCCTCGTCGCGCACGACCGCGTCGGCGTCGGTGCGCCGCAGACGCTCGAGGGTCGGCAGCGACGGCGCAAACCGCAGCGCGGCGAGCGCGCCCGCAGCCTCCGCCCGAAGCGCGGCGTCCGACGAGCCGAGCAGCGGCAGCACCGCAGGGCCCGCCGACGGGTCCCCGAGACGCGCTCGCGCCAGCGGCGCCCGCACATCGTCCGCCGCCTCGACGCGCGGAATCGACGCGATCAACGCCGCGAGCGCCCCGCGCAACCGCGCGACATCCGCGGGGCGCGCCTCCGACTGATCGCGCCGCTCGGTCGGGTCGGCGTCGAGATCATAGAGGCGACAGTCGCCGTGCCCCTCCGCGCAGATCGCCTTCAGGCGCCCGTCCGTCACCATCCACTCGTCGGCGATGGAGGCGAACGCGTACGCCGGAGTCGGCGTCTCGGCGCCGCTCAGCAGCGCCCCGAGATCATCGCCGCGCATCCGCGCATCCGGGGGCACGCCGAGCGCGGCGAGCAGGGTCGGCGCGAGGTCGAGCAACTCTACCGGCGCGTCCACGGGGCGAGCCTGCGTAGCGCCCGGCGACGACCACAGCAGCGGCACGCGGGCCTGCTCATCGTAGAGCGTCGTGCCGTGATAGTGGCCGCCGTGCTCGCTGAACTCCTCGCCGTGGTCCGCTGTGACGATGACGGTGCCGCGCGGTCGTCGCGCTCGAAACGCGCGCACGATCGCGCCGACCCCAGCGTCGGCCGCCGCGACCTCGCCGTCGTAGCGCTCGACGTCCGAGTCTCCGCGCGCGAACGCGGCGGGCGGCTCGTACGGCTCGTGGGGCTCGAAGACGTGCGCCCACACGAAGACCGGGTCAGCGTCCGGCGTCACGGCGAGCCAGCGCTCGACCTGCTGCGCGCGCTCGGCGGCCGTCGCGGCGCCGACCGTCGGTTGCTCGAAGCCGAAGCTCTCCGCGCGGAGCGCGCCGAGCTGCTCGCCGTCCACGAAGAACACCGCCGGCGGATAGAACGCCGCCGTATGAAAGCCCGCCTGACGCAGCAGCGACGCGAGGGTCGGGCGGGTCGCGCCAGCACCCGGCAGCGTGAGCACGGCGCGGAGATAGGTGCCGCTGAAGAGGCTGCCGAGCGCGTAGGAGGTCTGCGGCGTCGGCGTG
>CAIUAC010000990.1 GCA_903896985.1 uncultured Sandaracinus sp. | reverse complement strand
GCGGCGCAGCGGCCCGAGGACGTCGATGACAGAGCGGTCGTCGCGATCGAGGCGCGAGAACACGCGCAGGTCGTGCACGATCGAGCGCACCTTCTCGGCGCCCTCGTGCGCGGTCGCGACGTGGTCGTCGAGCTCCGCGAGCAGCTCGGCCTGTTGCTCGCACGCGCGCAGAGCGTTCTGCGCGTCGCCATCCGCGCGGCCCTCGAGCTCAGCGCGGAGCACGGAGAGGTTTCGGTCGAGGCGCTTGGAGAGCGCAGCGAGCGCTTGCATGCGGAGCATCGTGTACGCGAGCGGGTTGTTCACCTCGTGCGCGACGCCGGCCGCGAGCAGGCCAATCGAGGCCATCTTCTGCGCCTGCGCGTATTGCGCGTCGCGCGCGCGCTGCGCCGTCATGTCGCGCCCGATGGCCGCGACGGCCGGCGTGCCCTCGAAGACGACCTTCACCGCGCTGACGGACGCGACGATCTCCGTTCCGTCGGCGCGGATGAAGCGCTCCTCGCTGAACGGGAGGGTCGTCTCTCCCGCCTCGAGCACTTGGAGTCGGCTCGCGACGGCGGCCCGGTCGTCGGGGTGCACGATGTTGAGCAGCGCACCGCCGACAGCCGCCTGCGGCGACGCGAACCCCAAGGTCTCCGCGGCCGCGCGGTTGACGTAGAGCATCCTGCCGCCCGCGTGCACGATGATCGCCTCGGGGGACTGCTCGGCGAGCGCACGGAAGCTCGCCTCGGAGCGCTCGATGCGCTCGAGCGCCTCGAGTCGCGCCGTCGCGTCGCGCGCGATGCCGACGAGCAGCCCGTCGGCGATGCCCGTGGCGCTCACCTCGAGGACGCGCCGCTCGCCGTTGCCCGTACGGAACGCGCGGTTCGTGATGGTCGAGAGCCCCGCGAGCAGCTCAGCCTGCCGGAGCGGCTGCTCCGCGACGTCGTTGGGATCCCAGAAGAACTCGGGGATGAAATACCCGACGAGCCCTTCGGGCGGGCGGCGCAACAGCTCGCAGGCACGCCGGTTCACCCAGACGATCTGAAAGCTCGCGTCCGTGACGAAGAGCCCATCGGACGCTTCCTCCGCGATGGAACGCCAGGTGGTGGTCGAGAGTTCGTCCGCGTGCGGTTTCGAGGGCGACATCTCCTGGCATTGTCGGTGACGCGGTGTGCCGGACGCAACCACGACGGGTGGTTTCCAGGCTTCACCGAATCTCCGCGTTGGGCGACGCTCCGCGCGGTGGACGCGCTACAGTCTTCGGCCTTGAGCTTCATCGACGATATGCGGGCGCTCGCGAGCACGCGGCTCAGCCAAGAGGTGGGGACGCTCCGCAGCGAGGCGCACGAGCGCGTCGCGCTGCTCTATCCGAGCCCCTACGCGACGGGGATGTCGTCGCTCGGCTACCAGACGATCTACCGCGAGATCCACGGCAGTGGGCGCGGCGCCGACCGCGCGTTCCTGCCGGAAGACGTGCCCGCTTGGCGCGCCTCTCGTGCGCCGCTCTTCACCTACGAGGGCGAGCGCCCCGTCAGCGACTACGCGGTCGTCGCCGTCTCGGTGGCCTACGAGCTCGAGCTCGCGGGGCTGATCGACTCACTCGAGCTCGCGGGCATTCCGCCGCTCGCCGAGGAGCGCACGAACCGCCATCCCTTCGTGCTCGTCGGCGGACCGCTCACGTTCTCCAACCCGCTGCCGCTCGCGCCGTTCGCCGACGCCATCCTGATGGGCGAGGCGGATCAGACGATCCACACCGCGCTCGACGTGCTCTTCGCGAGCACGAACGACCGACACGCGGCGCTCGTGGCCCTCGCGCGAGAGGTGCCGTCGGCGTTCATCCCCGCGCTGCACGGCGATCGAATGCCGCCCGTCGCGCAGTGCGCCGACGAGCTGCTGCCCGCGTACGGGCAGATCACGACGCCGAACACCGAGCTGCGCGAGATGTTCCTCGTCGAGACGTCGCGCGGCTGCTCGCGCGGCTGTCACTACTGCGTGATGCGCCGCTCCACGAACGGCGGGATGCGCATCGTGCCCTTCGAGACGATCTTCGCGCGCATCCCCAGCACCGCCAAGCGCGTCGGGCTCGTCGGCGCGGCGGTCAGCGATCACCCACGCATCGCCGAGATCGTCGAGCGCCTCGCGGACGAGGGGCGCGGCGTCGGGCTCTCTTCGCTGCGCCCCGACAGGCTCAACGACCGCTTCGTCGCGGCGCTCCGGAAGGGCGGCTATCGCACGCTGACGACCGCAGGCGACGGCGCGAGCGAGCGGATGCGCGAGTCGATCCAGCGCAAGACGCGAGAGCGCCATTTGGTGCGCGCCGCTGAGCTCGCGCGGGCGCACGGCATGGAGCGCATGAAGCTCTACATGATGTGTGGGCTGCCCGGCGAAGAGGACGCGGACATCGACGAGCTCGTGCGCTTCTCGACGGAGCTCTCGAAGATCATCCCGCTCGCGCTCGGCATCGGGCCCTTCGTCGCGAAGCGGAACACGCCGCTCGACGGGCAGCCCTTCGCGGGCATCAACGTCGTCGAGCACCGCCTCGAGCGCCTCCGACGCGGCGTGCGCGGCCGCGTGGACGTGCGCGCGACGAGCGCCCGCTGGGGCTGGGTAGAGCACGTGCTCGCGCAGGGCGGGCAAGCGGAAGGTCGCGCGGTGCTCGCCGCCGTGCACGCGGGCGGGAAGTTCGCGGACTGGAAGCGCGCGTTCAACGCGCTGCCGACGGAGCGCCCGCGGCGCGCCCTCGCGATCATCGAGTAGCGCGCGGCAGACTCGGCCCCATCGAAGCGCGCCGACTGCGCGACTAGCCGAGAATCATCGTCTCTCGCACCAACTCACCCGTGCGAAAGCGCCTGAAATTCCACTTCTCGAAGGCCGGGTCGGCCTTGCCCGCGAGGATGTGTTCCGCGGCGAGCTTCCCCATGATCGGCGCCATCATGAAGCCGTGGCCCATGAAGCCGCAGAGCTGATAGAAGCCGTCGACCTCGTCGAGGAAGCCGACGATCGGGCTGCCGTCCGGCGTGAGGTCGTAGCAGCCTGCCCACTGCCGCAGCACGCGCACCGCGCCGAGCACCGGCATCGCCGCGACGAGCGCGCTCGCGTAGAGGCCGAGAAACTCTGCCGAAGAGTTCTGATCGATGCCGTCGGGGACGTTCTCGTTGCTGATGCCGCCGACGATCTCGCCGCGCATCGACTGCGAGAAATAGAGCCCACTCGCGAGGTCGGCGACGAGCGGCCGCAGAAATGGCTTGAGCGGTTCGGTCGCGCAGATCTCGTGTCGATGCGGGTGATTCGGCAGCTGAATGTCGACGAGGCGCGCGATCTCCGGGCTCCACGCCCCAGCCGCGTTGACGACGAGCGGAGTGCGAATGCGGCCGCGGTTCGTGACGACCGCTGAGAGGCGCTTGCCGCCCCCCTCCGTCTCGAGCCCGACGACCTCGGTGAAGGTGTGCAGCGAGACGCCGCGCTGCTCGCACGCGCGCGCATAACCCCACACGAACGGCCACGGGAACACGACGCCATCATCGGGATTGAAGGCGGCAGTCACGAGCGTGCGAGTGTCGAGCTCAGGCACGAGCTTCTTCACCTCGCTCACGCCGATGAGGCGAGTGCGGAGGCCATTCGCGCGCTGCAGCTCGACCGACGCGGCAAGCTCCTTCGCGCGCGCCTCGCTGTGCGCGAGAAACAGATAGCCACCTTGCCGAAACCAGACGTTGATGCGCATCTCCGTCGCGAACTCGGCGCAGAGACGGACGGACTCCTTCATCAAGCGAATGTTGGTCTCGCTCGACCACTGCGCGCGCACGCCGCCGCCATTGCGCCCGCTCGCGCCGCCGCAGAGATAAGTCTTGTCGAGCACGACGATGCGCAGCGACGGATTGATCCGCGCGAGGTGATACGCAGTCGAGAGTCCCATGATGCCGCCGCCAGCGACGACGACGTCCGCCTGCTCGGGCAGCGCGAGCGGGGCGGTCAGCGCGGGAGGCGGGAGCGACGGAGTGCTCGGCGGCATCAGCGCTCGTCCTCGTCGTTGCGAGCAGGCGGGGCAGCGACGGAGTCTTTGCGCGGGCGCTCGAGCCCAGCGAGGTGCGCGAGCGGCACCGGATGAAACGGCGGACGCGGCGTGATCGGGCTGGTGGGCACCTCGCCGCCTGCCGCGACGAGCAAGCGCGCGCACAGCGAGACGCACTGCTTTCCCTGACACCAACCCGTGCCGAAACCCGTGAAGCGCTTGACGGACTCGAGGTCGCGATAGCCGTGCGCGACGGCCTTCTCGACGTCGTGCGCGCTGACGTCCTCACAGCGACAGACGATCGTCTTATCAGACATTCGCGGACTCCCGCTCGAGCGACGCCGCCGCCGCATCGCCCGCCGCGCGCGCCTGTTCGAGGATGACGCGGAGCCCCTCGACGCCCGTGCACTCGCCGACCGCGAACACGCGCGCAGCGGCGGTCGCGCCGTTCACTCCGTTCGCGCTGACGACGAACGCGTCTCCCGAGAACGACACCCCGGCGCCCGCTTGCTCCGCAAGCTCGTACGCGGCCGAGGGCGGCGGTGCGATGGCGACACAGTCGCACTCGAGCGTCTCCGTCGTCGCGCCCGCTCCCGCGCCGCGCGCCACGTCGAGCCCGCGCACCGCCGGACGCCCTCGCGCGCGCAGCACCTCCGCCTCCGGAAACGGTCCGAACACCTCTGCGCCGCGCGTACGCAGCGCCGACGCGAGCGCGTCGCTCCACTCGCCCAAGCCGACGATCGCGACGCGCTCGCCGGGCAGCACGCCGTGCCGCAGGAGCAGACACGCCGCGCGAACGCCGATCACGCCGGGCAGATCCGAGCCCTCGAAGGCCATTCCGCCCTCGTGCGCGCCGGTCGCGACGATCACGCGCTGAGCCCGCACCCGCAACACATGGTCCTTCGCGTGCGCGAGCACCTCGTCGCCGTAGACGCCAATCGCAGCGTGCCGCGCGAGCACGCGGACGCCCGCCGCCTCTGCCTCGCGCGTGAGCGCCTCCGCCACCGCAGGCGCGTTCAGCTCTCGCCCGCGCTCATCGACGACGCCGCCCGGATACGCCAGCAGATGCCCGCCCGTCTCGTCGGTCTCCTCGAGCAAGATCGTCGAAGCACCCGCGAGCGCCGCCTGTGTCGCCGCGGCCAGCCCCGCGGGACCGCCGCCGATGACCAGCACCTCGCACGCAGCCTCGCGCGGAGGCGAGTCGGGCACGAGGCGAGTCGGGAGCTCGCCGATGCCCGCGATACGGCGCGCGACCTTCAGCATCGCCTGGTTGAGCATCTTGTTCGCGGTGAACATCTCGTGATGGTTCATCCCGCCGGGGAAGAACCAATCCGTCGCAGAGAGCAGGTCCGACTCAGCCGAGCCGACGACGTTCTGCGTCTCGACGTGCATGCCGTCGCGCGCCGGCGCGCGGCACGTCATCACGTTGCCGACGCCGTCCACGCGCATCAGGCAGCCGTCGCAGCGCCCCGTGAAGCACGTCGGGCCGCGGGGTCGGTGATACTTGATGCTGCGCGAGAGGACGTAGCGGCCCGCAGCCGCGAGCGCGACGGCCACGGGCTCCCCCGCTACGGCCGGCACCTCGTGCCCATCGACGTGAAGAGTGATCGTCTTCGGCGGAGTGACCAGCCGTCGCGGTGACACGCGCCCACGTTAGCACGCGACGACGCCGACTCCGCCACTCACGCTGCGCGCGCGGAGGCGGTTTCGCGGTCGGCGACGCGGGGGGACACGCAGCCTCCGCGCCTCCTCACGAGTGCGCGCGACGACGCTCCCGCCGCCCGCCCGAGAACGTCAGTGGATGTCGCCGAGGCGCGGGTCGCGCGGCGGCCCCGGGGGCGGCGGTGCCTGGACCGGCGCTGGCGTCAGCACGAGCTCGATCGTCTTCGTCTCGCCGGGCGCGAGGCGCAGCGGCACGACGGTCTCGTCGAAGAGCGGGTTCCACGCGTGGAGGCGCAGATCCTCGTTCGCCGGCACATGCTCGATCCGAAAGCGCCCATCGGCGCCGGTGACCGCGTGGAACGGATGCGCCATCGTCATCACGTCCGTGCGCCCACACTCCCAGCCGAACGCGTTGCACGCGATCGTGCGCGGCCCGAGGCGGTCGAGCGCGAAGTCGCGCGTCTGCCCGTGCATCAGCGCCTGCATGATGCCGGGGCCTTCGCCGCCGCCGGGGACGAACGGGTAGTCGGTCGCGTTGGTCAGCCGCACGGTGTCGCCGCGCGTGGCGACGAGAAAGGGCGGCTCGAGCTGGCAGTCGCGGATCGCGACCTCGTGAGTCACCGGCGTCGAGGTGGGCGCCGCGTCGAAGTCGCTCGGCGCGACGAGCACTCCCTCGAGCCCCCGCGTCGCCGCGTCGAGGCGCGCCGACCAGTGGTACGAGAGCTTCGGCGGACCACAGATCTCGGGCCTCTGCATCGGCGTCCCCGGCGGACGCGGCATCACGGCGTCAGGCCACGAGGGAAGCTCCGCGCCCTCGGCCAGCCGCACGATGCCGATGACGGTGCCGCTCGGCCCCGCAGGCGGGGTCGGGGGCGTGGCCGGCGCGTGCGCTGGGGGCGTAGCAGCGTGAGGATCGGCGACAGGCGTCGGCGCGTGCGCACGACCACTGCAGCCCGAGGCGAGGGCGAGCACGACGAGGAGGAAGGCACAGCGGTTCATGCGGGCTCCGTTCTAGCATTCGTCGCCCGCCGCCCCACCGATTTCCCGTTGCCGGTCCGCCGCGCCTCCGATCCTGGAACTCTGACGCCCCGTGGGACACTGACGCGCATGCGTCTCGCGCTCCTCCTCGTGCTCGCCACGCTCGCCGCGCCAGCGCCGGTCGCCGCCCAGTCGTTCTTTTTGCATTCGGGCTCTCTGACGGCTCGCGGCGCGGCGATCGGCGAGGCCACGACGTCGCGCGTGTCACTGCGCGGCGGGCACGCGCAGGTCGCCGACGTCGCCTTCCGCGGCAGCACCTTGAGGTGGCGCGCGCTCATCGACCTCAGCGAGGCTCACCTCGCGGCGGGAGTCGGCGCCGCGACACGCCTTCGTGGCACGCGGTTCGAGATCCGGATGCAGCCGAGCACCTGGGCGCCCGTCTTGGCGGTCGCTCCGCACGCCGTCCGAGTCGCGTTGCCGCTCGGCCTCCCCGTCGCCTCCGCCCTGCTCGACCTCGGGGCAGCGCCGACGACTACCAACCCAGGCGAGCTCCCATGGGACTCCACGCCTCCCACGCTCGTCGACGAGGTCGCGCTCCACTGCGGCGAGCGCGCCCCGCTCGCGCCCTACCCCGGGGGGACCGCCACTTGGCTCCCGCCCGACATCGCCCCGCTCGCGCTGGCCTCTACGAGCCACGGCTGGGACGCCATCGACGTCGCGGTCGGCGGCTTCCTCGTGCGGGGCTATCGCCGCCACGATGTGCCGTGCGAGGCGGGAGCCATCGCGTCCGCCTACGGCTGCGCTGGCGTCATCACTGGCTGGAGCGCGGGCCCGAACTACGGTCGCGTGGTCACGCTCCCAACGGGCACCCGCCTGTACGCGAGCGCCACCTCGGGGCAGGCGTTCGCGACCCTGCGCGCCCCCGCGCGAGGCATCGAGCCCTTCGCCCAAGGCGGCGGCGCTCAGGCCGACGCGAGCGGACGAATCCAGCGCATCCCAGCCTATCCGACCGGCACGATCCGCTGGTACGTCCTCGTCGACGACCCGAGCGGCGCGCACGCCTCGTTCAACGCCTACGTGCGACTCCCGGCCGAGACGCTCCCCGACGCGCCGCCCGGCGGCTGCACCGACCCGACGCTCGCTCGGCCCGACGCGCGCGACTGGCCGCCCCTGCCCGACTGAGCGCTCGAGCCCCAGGGCCCGCCCCGCGCTCACGTCTCCAAGCGGCGCCCGCGCGCTGCCCCGTCCCTACCAGCGGATGATCGCGCTGCCCCGTCCCTACCAGCGGATGATCGCGCTGCCCCAGGCGATGCCGCCGCCGAGCGCGCAGAAGAGGAGCGTCTGCCCCGGCTTCACGTGCCCACCGCGCACGGCCTCGTCGAGGGCGATCGGGATCGACGCGCTCGAGGTGTTCCCGTACTTCTCGATGTTCAGGAAGAAGCGCTCCATCGGGATGCCGCAGCGCTTCGCGACGACGTCGAGGATGCGCAGGTTCGCCTGATGCGGGATGACCCAGTCGACGTCGTCCGCGGTGAGCCCGTTCGCCTCGAGCGCGACGACGCTCGCAGACGACAGGTTCCGCACGGCGACCTTGAAGATCTCCGAGCCGAGCATGTGCACGAGGTGAAGCCCGGCGGCGACGGTCTCTTGCGTCGCGGGGTTGGCCGAGCCGCCCGCGGGGATGTTGAGCACCTCCGCGAGCGAACCGTCCGCGAAGAGATGCGTCGAGAGGATGCCGCGCCCATCGTCGTGCGAGGCGCTGACCACCACCGCGCCCGCGCCGTCTCCGAAGAGGATGCAGGTCCCGCGGTCGGTCCAGTTGACGACGCGAGAGAGCAACTCGACCCCGACGACGAGCACGTGCTTTGCCCCGCCCGCCGAGATGAACTGATTGGCGACCGAGAGCCCGTAGATGAAGCCGGCACACGCTGCGCCGAGGTCGAAACCAGGGCAGTCCGGGCGGCTGCCGATGTAGAAGCCCTCGCTGCCGGTGTCGTGGATGTAGAGGTCGTGCAAGCGCACGTTCCGCATGGTCGCCTCGACGCCGACGTCG
>CAIUAC010000989.1 GCA_903896985.1 uncultured Sandaracinus sp. | reverse complement strand
CGCGTCGAGCGCGCTCGCCGGCCTCGACCCGGAGGACGGCCCTCGACCGCTGTTCCGCGTCTACACTCTGCCGCGCCGCTATGCGATCCCGGTCGCGCTCGCGGCTGCCGCTGCGGTCGTCATCGCTGCGGTCGGGCGCGGGGCGGGCGGGGGCACGGCGAACGAGAGCGACGTGATGGCCGCAGAGGCTGGCTCGTTGCCGCTCTTCGAGGAGGTCGCGCGCCTGCACGCGACGCCGCTTCCGGCCGACGTCAGCGATCCGGGAGATGACCAGGTGGTCAGCTACTTCCGCGGCAAGGTCGAGTTCCCCGTGCGCCCGGCGGCGTTCCCCGACGGTAACGCGAAGCTCGTCGGCGCGCGGGTCTCGAACGTGAGCGCGTCGCGGGTCGCGGCGCTCTACTACCAGGTGCACGGCCGCCGGATGACCGTCGTCGTCTACTCCGATCCTCGGCTGCGCGCGCAGGCACACGCGCAGGTGCTGCTGGGCGGGCCGGGGATGTTCCTCGAGCGCGTCAACGGTCGGCCGGTCGCCCATCGACGCGTCGGCGGGTACACGGTCTCCGCGATGCAATACGACGGCCTGACCTACGCGCTGACGGGTGACATGGACGAGCGCACGCTCGTGCACATGGCGGCGACGGCTCAGGTTCACTGACGCCCGCCCGCTCGGCCGCGCCTGCGCGCTCGGCCGGGCCCCAGCGCTCGCTCTAAGCGCGCGAAACAACGATGGTTAGCGCGCGTTGACGTTGACAGGCTCTCCGCCGCGCACCTATCCTCCCCCGCCATGGCGCAGCGCATCCTGGTGATCGACACTGATGCCGAGTTTGCCGGCGTCCTCAAGGCCGGCTTCGGGGCGCTCGGGGTGAGCGTCGAGGTCGTCGACGATGGAGATGTCGGCGTGGAGCGGGCGACCGCGGAACGGCCCGACGTCATCCTGCTCGCGATCGAGCTGCGGGGCGTCAACGGCTTCCTC
Source organism: uncultured Sandaracinus sp. (assembly GCA_903896985.1). Lineage (GTDB taxonomy): Bacteria > Myxococcota_A > Polyangia > Polyangiales > JADJQN01 > CAIUAC01. The sequence continues at coordinate 2,134 of CAIUAC010000989.1, read as the reverse complement.
GTCTGCAAGAAGATCAAGAAGTCGAACGAGCTGAAGGATATCCCGCTCGTCATCCTCTCGAGCGAGGCGAGCGACGAGATCTTCGAGCAGCACGGCAAGCTGCGGACGCGCGCCGAGGACTATCTGCACAAGCCGGTGGCGTTCGACTTGCTGCTCGAGCGCGTGCGTCGCCTGGCGCCGATCGGGGATGACGGCGCCTACGCGGACGACGGCATGCTGGCGGTCGGGGACGTGGAGGTCGATGCCATCATCGATGACGACCTCGACGGGCACGCGGGCGAGCCCGAGCCTGAGGGGCGAACGCGCTCGGGCGTGGACGCCGACATCGATGCCTTCGCGGAGAACGCGTTCGGCAACCTGATGATGGAGGACGAGGCGACGAGCATCGGCGCGCTGCCCGAGGAGCTGATGCGGGAGCTCGCCGCCCGGCCCGGGCCGCCCGCCACGATGCAGGTGCCGGTCCCCGCGCCGCGCCCAGCGGCCCCGGAGCCGAGCCCGGAGCTTGCCGAGCCAGCGAGCTCGGGGCCCGCGACCGAGCCGCCTGGGCCGATGCCGCAGGCCGCGGATCTCTCGCACGAACACGAGGCAGAGCTCGAGGCCCTTCGCAGCGAAGCCGAGTCGCTGCGCGAGCGCGTTCAGCTCGCCGAGGAGCACGAGCAGGCAGCGCGTCGCGCCGCGAGCGAGGTTGCACGCCTCGAGCGGGAGGTCACGGACCTCAAGGCGCGAGTGGCGAAGGGCGGCGGGGGCGGCGTCTCGAGCCGCGAGTTCCTCGACCTGCGTGAGGGGCTCAACCGCAAGGACAAGGAGATCCTCGAGCTGCGAGACCAGGTCTCGACGCGCGATAGGAACCTGCTCGACGCAAACGACAAGGGCCTCGTCTTCGAGCGCAAGATCGCGGACCTCGAGGACAAGGCGGTCGCGGTCGAGCGCGAGCTGGAGGACGCGACCGCGAAGTATCAGGAATTTGGCGCCGACAAGGAGCAACTCCAGAAGCGCGCCGACGACCTGAAGGCTCGGCTGGAGCGCGCGGACCTGAAGGCGAAGAAGCTCGAGACGGACCTCGAAGCGGAGCGCGCGGCGCTCACGAAGAGCGTCGACGACGCGAAGACGCAGGCCGCCGCCGAGCTTCAGCGCTCGACTGATGCAGCGAAGAACGTCCTCGACGCGGCGCGCGCCGCCGCTGCGGCGGACCTCGAGTCGACGCAGACCCTCGCGGCGGCTGAGCTCGCTGCAGCCCGAGATTCCGCCAAGAATGAGCTCGATGCCGCGCGGGCTGCTGCCACGGCGGACCTCGAGGCTGCGAAGGCGGACGCGGCGGCCGAGCTCGCGCTTGCCCAGGAGGCCACCGCGGCGGAGCTCCAGGCGGCGAAGGCTGCCGGTGCCACCGAGCTCGCCGCCCTCGAGAGCGCGGCAGCAGAGGAGCTCGCGGCCGTCAAGGCGTCGGCCGCCGCGGACTTCGCCGCCGCGAAGGACGCGCACGAGAAGGCTCTCGCGCACGCTCAGGCGGAGCACGCGGCAGCCGTCGAGGTCACGAGCGCGACGCACGAAGAGGCCCTTGCGGATGCCCGCACGGAGGCGGCTGCGGCGCGGGAGCTCGCGCTCGCGGAGCTCCGCACCGACCTCGAGGCGGCTCGAGACGTCGCGCTCGCCGAGGCGGCGACGGCGGCTGCTGCGGCGCTCGCGAGCGCCAACGCAGCGCACGAGGCGGCACTCGCCACCGCGCACGAGGACCACGGGCGCGAGCTTGCGGTGCTCGGGCGCAAGCTCACGGAGGTCGAGACCTCGCTCTCGACGCGGACGCAGGCGCTCGAGGAGTCGGTCGAGGCGGCGACGGCGCTGCAGGTCAGCCTCGACGCTCGCAGCAAGGAGCTCGACGACGCGCGCGCAGAGTCTGCGGCGGCGCTCATCGCGGCCAAGGACCAGCTGGCGCGCACGGCGGAGGCGCACGCAGTGCGCGTCACGGAGTTCGAGAACGCGCAGAGCGCGCTCGAGAGCAAGCTGGGGCGCGCACTGGCGAAGCTCGATGGCGACGCGCTCCTGCTGGAGCGTGCCCGTAAGGCGCTCGCGATCGGCGCCGCGCTCCTCGACGAGCAGCTGAAGACCTCGGCGGACTCGGAGTAGTCGCAGCCGCTGT
>CAIUAC010000988.1 GCA_903896985.1 uncultured Sandaracinus sp. | reverse complement strand
TTCGTCTGCAACATCATCGTCGCGACGCTCTTCCTGCGGTGGCACTGGGGCGTCGACATCCTCGCCGGGCTCACCCTCGCCTTCACGGCGCAGCGGATTGGGATCGCCGTCTCAGCCCGCGAGGCCGACCGCACCAACGATGGTCGGCAAGCGGTCTGGGAGCCCTTCAAGCCCGTCTGACTACGGCGTGTGCACGGGATCGACGCCGCCGTAGAGCGGCTGTCGAGGCGGCAGCGGGCTATGTACGCGGTCGGCCGGAACCAACCCCGCGAGGTCCCCCACGACCACCCCGCCCTCGTCGGTGAACACGGCGTCGCGCCCGTACACCGTGTACACCCTGACCGTGCGCCCGAGGTCTTCGCGCGCGAGGTCCGGTTCCCGGCGGAGCATCACGTCGGCGCGAATCAGGTCAGGCGTGTCGAGGTCGATGACCACGTCGTGCTGCGACTCGCCGACCTGCAAGTGAGCCCGTTGGATCCACGGCGTCAGCAGCCCGCGCGCGCGCGTGATCACCGCGACCGGACGCCCTCCCGCGAGCGTCTGATACTCGACACTGCCATCCGGCTTGCGATGCACCAGCGTCGGCGTCGTACCGCGCAGCTCGTAGAGCGCGACGTCAGGCTGCCCATCGGCTTGCGGCGTGACGGCCAGCGTATTGCGCCGCCACACTCGAAGGGGCTTGCCCGACGCGTCGTACACGACCTCCAGGTCGGTCAGCTCGAGCGCCGTCTCGATACGCGCCGTGGCGACGACGAGACAGTCGCGGCGCCGCACCTCGAAGCGCTCCACGTACGCCTGCCCGCCCATGCCCTCGCCCGGCCGCAGCACGCCCGAGGCGAGCACCTCGCCCTCCGGGAGCGCGCCGTGGCCGCAATCCGGATACGCGAGACGCTCCACGCGCTCCACGGTGGTCCGCTTCGGCGCTTTGCAGCCGGCGACGCTGCAAAGCGCGAGCAAGACCCCAGCCCAAGCGGCGCGCCGCATTCCGACGGTGCGCCCTCCCGCGGAGGCTGCCCGAATCGACCTCAGGGCAGGCCGCCCGGCGCCCGCTCGCCGGTCGCGTCGTTCATCTGACTGCCGTTCACGCGATCGACCTGCCCACGGTGCTGGGTATCGTTCAGCGTGTAAGCGAGGAAGATCCCCGCAAACAGCAGGGTCCCCACGAAGATCAGCGCGTGAAAGCGGTTGTCGTCCTTCAAGTGCATGAAGAACGTGACGACGAGTGCTGCCTTGGCAGTCGCGATGACCACCGCGATGGCGAGATTCCAGGTGCCGAGGTGCACCAGCGAGAGCCCGATGGTCAGGACCGTCGCCGCGACCAGCGCCAGGAAGATCCCGATGTAGAGCTTCGTGGGGGCCACGTGCGCGTGCACGGCCCCGTCGTCATCGGAGGTGTGTTCGTTCTGCGGGTGGGAGGACATGTTCTGGACCTCTCAGTCGATCAAGTAGAGGAGCGGAAAGAGGTAGATCCAGATGAGGTCGACCAGGTGCCAGTAGAGGGCGACGAGGTCGACCGGCGTCCAGAACTGCTCACTGAACTCGCCGCGCTGGTTGCGCAGCCAAATCCAGAACATGACGCCGATGCCGATGATCACGTGCAAGCCGTGCACGCCAGTCATCATGAAATAGATGCCGAAGAACGAGCCGCCATGCTGCGGAATCGGCAGGTCTCGCGTGCTCGCGGCGAGGTGCGCGGCGACCGGATGGAAGCGGTCGCCGGGCAGCAGCCCCGCCTCGAACTTGTGGACGTACTCGAAGTACTTGATGACGAGGAACGCGAAGGCGCAGGCGATCGTCACGAGCAAGAGCATGCCCGTCTTCTTGCGATCACCGACCTGCGCCGACCGCACGGCGAGCGCCGCCGTCAGCGAGCTGAACAGCAGCACGATGGTGTTCGCGCCGCCCATGAAGCGATTGAGCTGGTGTGAGGCCCAGCTGAAGTCGGCCGGATACCAGGATCGATAGACCGAATACAAGACGAAGAGGCCCGAGAAGAACAGCAGTTCTTGCGCGAGAAAGAGCCACATACCGAGCTTGGCCGCGTCGAACTGCTGCACCGGCGTGTCGAAATGGTGCGCCAAGAACTTGGGGCCGTGGCCCCCGTGATCTTGAGGCGCTGCGTCGGGCTGAGCCTCTTCGAGCGAGGCGGTGGGCGCGTCGGTAGTTGCTGTGGACATGGGTCTCTCGTCTCTGGTGCGCGCGGGCGCCGGCTCAGGCCTTCTTGGACGGCTCGAAGTCCTCGGGGAAGCCCGCGTAGAGCTCGCCCTCGGTGGCCAGGTGATAGTCGTAGGGCCCGCGAGTGATCACGGGAGTGCTCGCGAAGTTCTCGACCGGCGGGGGCGAGGTCGTCTGCCACTCGAGCGCAGCGGAGCCCCACGGGTTCGGCGGGGCCTTCGCGCCGCTGACGAGGGAGCGCACGAAGACGATGACCATCAGCAGGATGCCAATCCCGATGATGAAAGCGCCCACGGACGAGAAGCGGTGAAGCTCCTCGAACTGCGGCAGGTAGTCCCACGAGCGCCGCGGCGCGCCGCGCGAGCCCAGCACGAACTGCGAGAGGAAGGTGACGTTGAAGCCGATGAAGAAGATCCAGAACGCGACCTTCGCCAGGCGCTCGTCGTAGAGCTTGCCGGTCATCTTCGGCCACCAATAGTGCAGCCCGCCGAAGAACGCGCACACCGTGCCCCCGACCATCACGTAGTGGAAGTGCGCGACGACGAAGTAGGTATCGTGCAGGTAGATGTCCACCGACAGCGTGCCGAGGAACAGGCCCGTGAGCCCGCCAATCGAGAAGAGCACGATGAAGCCGAGCGCGTAGAGCATCGGCGCCGAGAGGGTGATCTGCCCCTTGTAGAGCGTCGCGACCCAGTTGAGCACCTTCACGCCCGACGGGATGGCGACGAGGAAGGTCAGGGCCGAGAAGACCATCGTCGAGTACTCCGACTGGCCGCTCGTGAACATGTGGTGGCCCCAGACGAGGAAGCCGAGGAGCGCGATGGCGACCGACGACATCGCAACGAACATGTAGCCGAAGATCTCGCGGCGACTGAAGGTCGCGATGATCTCGGACACGATGCCCATGCCGGGGAGGATCATGATGTAGACGGCGGGGTGCGAGTAGAACCAGAAGAAGTGCTGGAACAGCACAGGATCACCGCCGAGGCGCGGGTCGAAGATCCCGAGGCCGAAACCACGCTCCATGATCAAGAGCAGCAGCGTGATCGCGAGCACGGGCGTCGCGAGCACCTGAATCACGCTCGTCGCATAAGTCGCCCACACGAAGAGCGGCAGACGCTTCCAGTCCTGACCTGGCGCGCGCATCTTGTGGATGGTCGTGATGAAGTTCACGCCCGTGAGGATCGAGGAGAAGCCGAGCACGAAGACCGCGCCGGTCATCCAGATGACGGCGTTCTTCGAACCGACGTCGGTGTTCGAGCTGTAGGGCGTGTAGAACGTCCAGCCCGTGTCTACCGAGCCGATGATCATCGACGCGAGCGCGAGGACCGCGCCGACCACGTAGAGGTAGAAGCTCGCGAGGTTGAGGCGCGGGAACGCGACGTCCTTCGCGCCGAGCACGATCGGCAGCAGGAAATTGCCGAGCGCCGCGGGGATCGACGGGATGATGAAGAGGAACACCATCACCGCGCCGTGGAGCGTGAACACCCGGTTGTAGGTGTCCGCGTCCATGATCGTGCGCCCAGCCGAGAGCAGCTCGATCCGGATCAGGAGGGCGAAGAGACCGCCGACCAGAAACGAGAGCACGACGGCGACCAGGTACATCAGCCCGATGCGCTTGTGGTCGAGGGTGACCAGCCAGCTCTTGATCCCCGACCTCTCCTGGAAGAAGTTGCGGTCCGTCGTGGCGTGCGCCGCATCGACGGGAGCGGCAGAGGCGTTCTGTGCTTCGGTGGCCATGTCAAATAACTCCGGTAGGACGACGCCAGCTCAGCGGAGCGTCTCGAGGTAGGCGTAGATGGCTTCGATGCGAGAGTCCGACAGCGTGAACGTCGACATCTGAGCGGTGGTGAAGCCGCGGACGATCTTCGCCTGCGGGCGAAGGACCGACTCGCGCACATAGGCGAGGTCTGCGTGTACGGTACCGCCGCCCTCGAGCGGCTGCTCGGAGCCGATGACCCCGAACAGGTTGGGACCGACGCCGCCAGCCTCACCCGCGACGACGTGGTGGCACGCGCTGCAGCTGTTGGCCGTGAAGAGCTCAGCGCCCCACTGCGCCTTGGTCTTGCCGGCGGGCGGGCGGTCCATGTTCAGCACGAACTCGCGGTATTGCGCCGCCGTGACGACGCGCACCTTGGCGAACATGGACGAGTGGCTCGTGCCGCAGTACTCGGCACAGAAGACGTCGTACTCACCGAGCTCGGTCGCCTCGAACCAGACCGTCGAATACATCCCCGGGACCACGTCGCGCTTGACGCGGAACGCCGGCACGAAGAACGAGTGCAGGACGTCCTCCGAGGACATGATCAGCTTGACGGGCTGATGCACCGGGACGACCAAGACGCCCCCCTCGCGCGAGCCGCTCGGATACTCGAACTCCCAGTTCCACTTCTTCGCGCGCACCCGGAACTCGATGGAGGTCGCAGGCGCGACCGCGCTGAAGACGTAGCTCTGAAAGCCCCAGTGGAAGAGCGCGCCGAGCAGGATGAGCGGCGCGAAGGTCCACGCTAGCTCGAGCGTCGTGTGCTTGGGTCCCGGCGCCAGCGGCTTCTCACCGGGCTTGGCGCGGTACTTCGCGACGAAGAAGAGCATCGCTCCGATGATCACCACGAACATGATCACGCACGCCCAGAAGATGAACTGGTAGAGCCAGTCCACGCTCGCGGCGAGGGTCGAGGCTTGCTTGGGTAGCTGGCCGAAGATATCCGGGATGTGGTCCATGACTTCGTTTCCCCGTGCCTACCGAGAGGCCGCGGCAGCGACCTGCGAATCGAGGCGGCGGCGGCGCTCGAAGCGCCACCAAAGAACACCGACGAACGTGAGCAGTAAGCCGAGCGTGAGCGCACCGCCGAGCTTCATCACCTTCGCCGCGACCAACACGTACTTCGAGCCCTGCGGGTCGTAGTGGTAGCAGTAGAGGATGATCTGCTCGACGGTGTTGATAGAACGCCCCTCAGAGGCCTCGAACAGGCCGAGGCGCATATCGTTGGGCGTGAATTCGAGGCCGTAGAGGTAGCGCGCGATGCGCCCCTGCGGCGTGAGCATCGCGACGGCGGCGGGATGGCCGTACTGCCGCTGGCGGGCGTCGTAGAAGTAACGAAAACCGACCGCCTGAGCGACGGCGCGAATGTTGGCCTCGTCGCCGACGAGAAAGTGCCAACCCGTGCGCGCCTCGGGGCGATCGTACTTCGCGAGAATGCGCTGACGCGTCTTCGCAGCGTCCCGAGGAGTGTCGTGCGGATCGATGCTGATCGTGATCACGTCGTACTGGTCGCCGACGCCCCACGGGATCTGCTTGATCGACTTGACGATGGCGTCCTGCACGAGGCTGCAGAGCATCGGGCACGAGTAGTACGCGAGGTTGAGGAGCACCGGCTTCGTGCCATTCAGCACGTCCGAGAGGCGTACTCGCCGACCGCTGTGATCTCGAAATACGGCATCGAGCGGGACCTGCGCGCGCAGATGCTCGTCGACGCCAATCTGCTGCAGCTCGACCGGCGTTCCCGAAGGAATGACCGGTCCCTCGTTTCGCTGCCCGCCGTAATACTGGGCGCGCACCGTCGTACCCGCGAGAAGCGGCACGAGGAGCACAGCACACAGCAGCGAAAGGGACAGCCTCATCGTGGTCTCAGGGGACGGCGGACGGAGCGACGGGAGCGACGATCGGCGCCCCGGGAGCGGGGACGAGCGTGGGGTCCGCGGGCGGGAGTGCCGCAGCGGCAGCGGCGGCCGCGGCGGCAGCCACAGCGGCCGCCTCAGCGGCGGCGGCAGCGGCGGACGCAGCGGCAGCGGCGGCGACAGCCTCCGCGTTCGCGGTGTGCACGAACGCGGGAAGCCCGTTCCAGCCCTGGATCGCGGCGAGGTCAGTCGACGCCTGAGGCGCGATCAGCGTCGGGCCCGCCTGCCGGCCGCGGGCGAGTTGGGCGAACACGCGCTCCATCGGGACGCCCGTCTGCAGGAGCAGAGCGTCCTCACGGCGCCGTATGGCGTCGTACTCGACGGCCGGTTGAGTCGAGACCTTGGCGCTGATCTCGGCAGAGAACATCGACTCGAAGTACGAGTCGAAGATCGGCTTCAGACCGATCAGGCAGAGCGCCGCGAGCGCCGCATACATCGCGATCAGTCCCGTGCGCGGTGGAGTGCCATCCGCGCGGAGGTGTTTCGGAGTCGTCATGGAAGGCTCCCGTTACGCGTTGTGAAAGCGCATCGCCCGGCCGATGCGCGGGTCGCCGACGGCCACGAGTGAATGACGCGACATCTGCCAGAAGACGACCGCGAGGAAGGTCCCGACCACGCCGAGGAAGCAGGCGATGTC
>CAIUAC010000987.1 GCA_903896985.1 uncultured Sandaracinus sp. | reverse complement strand
CCTCGGGCGGTCGCGCACAGTAGAACCTCCGCGATGATCGACGTCCCCCTCGACGAACTCCGCTCCACCGTGCAGGCCGCGTACGCCGACCGCGCGCTGCTCTCCGCCCCAACGTACGCGCGCGCCGTCGAGCGCACCCTCGCGCTCCTCGACGCCGGCACCATCCGCGTCGCGACGTACGACGCGGACACCGACGCCTGGGTGACGCACGCCTGGATCAAGGAGGCGATCCTCCTCTACTTCGCGCTCCGGCAGATGGAGCGCATCGAGATCGGGCCCTTCGAGTTCCACGACAAGATCCCGCTCAAGCACGGCCTCGTGCTCGCCAAGGTGCGCGTCGTGCCGCCGGGCGTCGCGCGCTACGGCTCGTTCCTCGAGCCGGGCGCCATCTTGATGCCGGGCTACGTCAACATCGGCGCGCACGTCGGCTCAGGGACGATGGTCGACACCTGGGCGACGGTCGGCTCCTGCGCGCAGATCGGGCGGGACGTGCACCTCGCCGGCGGCGTCGGCATCGGCGGCGTGCTCGAGCCGCCGAGCGCGACCCCGGTGATCGTCGAGGACGGCGCCTTCGTCGGCTCGCGCGCCATCCTCGTCGAGGGCGTGCGCGTCGGGCGCGAGGCGGTGATCGGCGCGAACGTCGTCATCACCGCGTCGATGCCGATCCTCGATGTGTCGGGGCCGACGGTCGTCGAGCACCGCGGCTATGTGCCGCCGCGCAGCGTGGTCATCCCCGGCGTGCGCCTCCGACGCTTCCCCGCCGGCGAGTTCGGCGTGCCTTGCCCGCTGATCATCGGGCAGCGCAGCGAGAGCACCGACCGCAAGGTCTCGCTCAACGCCGCGCTCCGCACCTTCGGGGTCGAGGCGTGAGCGACGCGCTGGCTCACTCGCTGCGCGACACCCTGCTCGCGCTGACGCGCATCAAGAGCCCGATCGGCGAAGAGAAAGAGCTCTGCGACTACCTCGCGCAGCGGCTCGCGCACACGCTCGGCGAGCGCGCGGTCGTGCGGCACTCGGACTCGCTCGTCGTGCGCGTCAGCGAGCGCGCGGGCGCGCCGAAGCTCGCGCTCGTCGGGCACACGGACGTCGTGCGCACCGAGCATGACGGCCCGGTGCGCGTCGAGGGCGACCGGCTCTACGGGCCCGGCGCCGCCGACATGAAGTCGGGGCTCGCCGTGATGCTGGAGCTCGTCGAGCGGCTCTCGCACTCGACGCTGCAGTGGGACCTCGTGCTCGCGCTGTACGAGCGCGAGGAGGGGCCGTACCTCGAGAACATGCTCGGGCCGCTGCTCGAGACGTTCCCCGAGCTGCGCGACCGCGACCTCGCCATCTGCCTCGAGCCGAGCGACAACGCGCTGCAGCTCGGGTGCATGGGCTCGGTGCACGCGACGGTCGCGTTCGAGGGGCGCACCGCGCACAGCGCGCGCCCGTGGCAGGGCGAGAACGCGATCCTCAAGGCCGCGGGCGTGCTCGCGGAGCTCGGCGAGCGCGTGCCGCACGACGTCGTGCTCGACGGGCATCGCTTCGTCGAGGTGATGACGCCGACGCTCGCGTCCGGCGGGCGCAGCCGCAACATCGTGCCCGACCGCTTCGAGGTGAACGTCAACTACCGCTTCGCCCCGGGGCGCACGCCCGAGCAAGCCTTCGAGGAGCTGCGCGCGCTCGTCGGCGACCGCGCGCGCGTCGTCGCGACGGACCTCTCGCCCGCCGGGCGCCCGCACGCGTCGAACCCGCTCGTGCAGCGCCTCGCCGCGTGCGGCGTGCGCGCCGTCGAGACCAAGCAGGCGTGGACCGACGTCGCGCGCTTCGACGCGTGCGGCGTGCCCGCCGTCAACTTCGGCCCCGGCACGCAGGCGCAGGCGCATCAGCGCAACGAGTACACGCTCTGGCCGCAGCTCGCCGAGGGCTACGCGGTGCTCGAGCGCTTCTTGCACGAGCCGCTCGCGCGCTGAGCGCGCCCCACGTCGGTACCCATGTCTGAAGGAGTCGCAGTGAATCAACGCCTCGCCTCGGGCCTCTTCGTGCTGTTCGTCGTCGTCGTCGCTGGCTGCGGAGCGAGCGAGCCCGTCGCGCCTGCCCTCGACGCGTCCCTCCCGGACGCGGGCGCCGCCGTGGATGCGGCGACGGACGCCGCTGTGCCGGGCGACGACGCCGCCGTCCTCTCGGGCGTGCGCGGCGGGCGCTACTGCGAGGTGCTCGTCGGCGCGATCACCGGCGCCGACGTCGTGCTCGACGTCTACAACACCTACGGGCTCAACGACTGCCCGGACGCGGCGTTCCGCGCGCTCGACGTCGCGACGCTCCGCACCGAGCTGATGACGCCCGCGGTCGTGCTCAACGGGCCTCGCTATTGGCTGATGGACGAGTTCATCGGCGCGTCGGTCCTCGACCCGACGGTGCGCACGTTCGGCGGCCTCGAGATGCGCCTCGCCGGGCGCGTGACGGTCCCGCTCAGCGTCGCGATGGCGGGCGCGCGCCCCTACGTCGACAACACCATCCGGCGCGACACGACGGTGCTCTTCGCCGCCGGCAGCCTGGTGTACGAGCTCGTCGACCCGGCGGGGCGCGTCTTCGATATGCAGTCGTACACGGTGCAGAGCGTCGCGCAGACCGAGGCGTCGCTGACCACGCTCGCCGAGCGCCTGCCGCTCCTGCCCGCGGGCTGGACGTACCGCGCGCGCACGCTCCCCGCGGACCTGCGCGTCGTCGCCGTCGGCGGGCTCGCGACGGTGGTGCAGGACGAGATCGGCAACACGTATCAGCTGTCGGCGCAGTAGGTCGCTGCGCGACGACGAGGGACGCGCATCGCGGGGAGAGGATTGCGGCTCGCGGCTCGCGCCCACATGATCGGCGCCGTCATGGCTGCACGTCGTCCAGAGCTCACGCCGCCCGCGGGCCCGCTCGAGCGGTTGCCGGAGGAGTGGGCAGAGGTCCTCGCCGGCTGGGGGCAGCCGCGGTTCCGCGCGCTGCAGGTGTTTCGCTGGATTCACCTGCGCAACGTGCTCGACCCCGAGCAGATGACGGATATCCCGAAGGCGCTCCGGGCGCGCCTCGCGGAGGAGGGGCTCGTCGCGCCGATGACGGTCGCGCACGCGCACCGCTCGGCCGACGGGACGCGCAAGCTCCTGCTGCGGCTGACCGACGGCAAGGACATCGAGACGGTGCTCCTGCCGCAGGGCGCGCCGGCGGACCTGACGCAGACCGACGACGACCTCGAGGCAGAGGGCGACGCCGGAGCCTCCGCGCCTTCGGGCGACGCCGGAGCCGCCGTGCCTTCGGGCGACGCGCCGGGCCCGCCGCGCGCGGCCATCTCGCAGTGCATCTCGACGCAGGTCGGCTGCGCGATGGGCTGCGTGTTCTGCGCGTCGGGCGTCGCGGGGCTCAAGCGGCACCTGACGGCGGCGGAGATCGTCGGGCAGGTGCTCGTCGGCCGCGCGCAGGCGGACGCGCACGAGCGCGTGCGCAACGTCGTGCTGATGGGGATGGGCGAGCCGCTCCACAACTACGACGCGGTCGCGCGCGCGCTCGTGCTCCTGTCGCATGGGGACGGCATCGGGCTCTCGACGCGGCGGGTGACGCTCTCGACGAGCGGGCTCGTGCCGCAGCTCGACCGCCTCGGGCGCGACTTCGGCGGGCTGGTGCAGCTCGCGGTGTCGCTGCACGCGGTCACCGACGAGCAGCGCTCGGCGCTGATGCCGATCAACCGCAAGCACCCGCTCGAGGAGCTGATGGCGGCGCTGCGCCGCTACCCGCTGCCGCCGCGGCGCCGCATCACCATCGAGTACACGCTGATCGCCGGCAAGAACGACGACCCGCGCGACGCCATCAAGCTCGCGGAGCTGCTCGCGGGCATCCCGGTGAAGGT
>CAIUAC010000986.1 GCA_903896985.1 uncultured Sandaracinus sp. | reverse complement strand
GCTTCCGGCCTCCGCGCCTCGCACGCAGGCCGCTCGAGGCGCCCGCGGCGCGCTCGTGCATGCGTGGCTCGGCGAGGCGCGCCCGCGCTCGCCGCTGCTCGCGCCCCTCGTGCGCGGCTCGCTGCGCGTCTTTTTCGCGGGCGGCGCCGTCCTCTGGGGCGGGGACGCGCTGCTGCGGGTCGGTCCCTTCGCCGCGGGGTTGCACCTGAGCACTGCGCCCGCGACGCAAGACTCGCTCGGCACGCTCGCACCCTCGCTCGTGCTCGGTCTCGCGGAGCTTGGTGTCGTCGGCGTCGAGGTCGGCTGGCTCGACCTCCACCTCGCCGCGCGCGCGTCGGTCGGGCGGGCCTCCGTCCGCGGGCAGCCGGTCGGACCTGTGGCGTCTGGCCGTCGCCTCGGGGCGCCCTTCGCGGAAGGGGCCCTCGTCGCCTCGGCGGCCGCCGTCACGGGGGCGCTCGCCTTCGGCGTCGACGTCGCGATCGGCTACTCCGCGGGGCTCGTCGCGCTGTCCGACGCGCGCGCCGCGCTCTCCCTGAGCGGCGCCACGCTCTCGCTCTCCCTCAGCGTCGAGGTGCTGCCATGAATCGTCGACTCGCCTCGTACGCGCTCGCCCTCGGCGCGCTCCTCGCAGGCTGCGCCACGCGCGAGGCGGCGCTCGTGTCGGCCCCCGTGGACGCGGGCGCGGACCGCTCGACGCCCGTGCCACCGCTCACGGACTGCCCCGCGGCGCTCGCCGCGTACTTCGCGGGCGGCGCGCCGGCGTGCGACTTCATCGGGTCCTGCGGTGCGCCCGTCGGCGCGTGCTGCACGCAGAACGTCGAGTGCGCGGGCGGTCTCGTCGTCGGCGCGCCGCTCTCGTGCGAGGTGGGCTGCGTCGAGTGTCACGTCGATCGCGACTGCCCCGCGACGCAACTCTGCGACGGCGCCCGCTGCCTGCCGTGCCCGTTTCCGCCCGACGGCTCCGCGTGCCTGCCGTGCCCCGTCCCGCTCGAGCGCGTCGTGCGCAACAGCTGCGCGACCTGCGACTGCCGCCCGCCGAGTCAGTGTCACGGAGACGCCGAGTGCGCGGCCGGCGACCGCTGCCTGCCGGGGCAAGCGTGCGACCCCGCGTGTCCCGCGCCGGATTCACTCGCCTGCTGCGCCAACGCCTGCGGCGCGAGCAGTTGCCCGTTCCCCGTGCCGCTCGGCTGCGTCTCGGCCTGTCCGCCTGAGGTGCTGTGTCCTGGGCCGTGCATCTCCACTGCGTGCAGGTGCGACGGGATGACGTGGACGTGCGATCGGGTGTGCGCGCCGCCCGGCTATCCTGTGCGCTGCGCCCTGTGAATCGGCGGCTCGCGCGCTAATTTGCGCGAAACCTCGCGCCGTTCGGCGGGGGCCGCTCCGCTCCGACGACCGACCGCGCGACGGCGCGACCGCGAGGCAGCGAACACCGTCCGCCCCTGACGCCGGCGCGATGTAGCCGGGGCCCGCGCACTGCCCGGGAGGCCCTCGACGCCGCGTGCGTCGGGGGCCTTCGCGCGTCGGCGTGCGCGGCGCGCGGTGTACGATGCCGCGCGATGCCCAGCCTGAGCGCACCCGCACTCCGCGTCTTCGTCGCCGTCGTGCTCGCCGGGGCGATGCACTCGCCCGCGAGCGTCGCCTACGCCGCCGACACTGTCCTGCCGATCGACGGTGACGTGCCCACGGACGGCGCGTACTTCGAGGTTCCGTTCGAGGTCCCCGCGGGTACGCTCGAGCTCGAGATCCGGCACGACGATCTCTCCTCCGTGAACATCCTCGACTGGGGCTTGCTCTCGCCGAGCGGCTTCCGCGGCTACGGAGGCGGCAACACAGAGCCCGCGGTGCTCAACGCGGCAGCGGCGTCGCGCAGCTACCTCCCCGGCGCGATCGAGCCCGGCACTTGGCGCGTCTACGTCGGCAAAGCGAAGGTCACCGAGCTTCCCGCGCGCTACGCCATCGAGGTGGTCCTGCGCGACACCGTGACCCTCGCCGCGCAGCCCGAGCGCGCGCCGTATGCGCCCGTCGCCGCGCTCGAGACCAACGCGCGCTGGTACGCGGGCGACTTTCATGTGCACACGCGCGAGAGCGGCGACGCCTCGCCGTCGCTCGAAGAAGTGGCCACGTTCGCCGAGTCGCGCGGCCTCGACTTCGTGATGCTCAGCGATCACAACACGACCTCGCAGCTCGAGCTGATCGCCGCGACGCAATCGGCGCATCCGTCGCTGCTGCTCGTGCCCGGCGTCGAGATCACGACCTACGAGGGGCACGCGATGGGGCTCGGCGCGACCGCGTGGATCGACCATCGCCTCGGCTTCGACGGGCGCACGATCGATCAGGTCGTCGCCGAGGTGCACGCGCAGGACGCGCTCTTCTCGATCAATCACCCCGCGTTCTCGCTCGGTGACGCCTGCATCGGCTGCGGCTGGACGGCGATGCTAGGCCCCGACGCGCTCGACGCGGTCGAGCTACAGACCGGCGCGCTCAGCGTGACAGGCGTGTTCTACGCGCGCAGCGAGCGCTTCTGGGAGGATCTCGTCGCCGCAGGCCATCACGTCGTCGCGCTCGGCGGCAGCGACGATCACAGCGCGGGCACCGGCACGGGCATGTTCGACAGCCCCATCGGCAGCCCGACGACGATGGTCTACGCGCAAGAACTGAGCGTCGCGGCGCTGATGGAGGGCGTGCGGCGCGGGCGCACCGTCGTGAAGCTCGAGGGCCCGGACGACCCGCTGATCGAGCTCTCGTCGCCAGACCTCGGCGCTGACACGGACACCATCGTCGCCGACCGCGCGACGTTCCGCGTGCGCGTCACGGGCGCCGCGCTCGGTAGCTCGTTCCGCGTCGTCCGCGATGGCGCAGCGCTCGCGCCCGTCTCCGTGACGGCCGACCCGTTCGAGTGGGAGACGACGCT
>CAIUAC010000985.1 GCA_903896985.1 uncultured Sandaracinus sp. | reverse complement strand
GAGCCCGACTGACTCAGGCGGCGCTGCGCGTCCGCAGCGCGAGCGCGCAGACGCCGAGCGAGCCGAGCCCGACGGCGACGAGCACCGGCAGCAGCGCCGCGCCGAACATGAAGGTGAAGGTCGCGAGCACGCACGGGATCTGCGGCACGCTCGCCGCGACCATGAACGCGCTCAGCTCCGCGCGCTCCCGCTCGGCTGGCAGCGCGCGCCTCTCGGCCGGCAAGCGCGCGAGCGCCCGCGCCGCGAGCATCGCGTGCAGCGCCCAGCCGACGAGCGTCATCGCGAGCGCGAGCAGACCGAGGGCCCACGCGACGGGCGTCAGCAGCGGGCGCAGGAAGCCGCGCACGAGCTCGAAGTCGTCGCCCATCAAGAGCGGAAACAGCAGCTTGCGAAACAGCGTCTCGAAGCCGAGCGCGAGCGGCGCGGCGAGGGTCGTCACCGCGACGAGGAAGCGCTTGCCTTGCCGAGCGGCACTTTGCGGCGGCGTGCTCACGCAGCGAGAGCTTACAGCGTATCGTTCGGGCATGGCGCTTCATGTCGAGCCGTTGCCGCTCCACCACGACAACTACGCGTACCTCCTGATCGACGACGTGCAGGCGCAGGCCGTCGTCCTCGATCCGACCGAGGGCGCGCCGGTGCTCGCCTCCCTGAGCGCGCGCGGGCTGCGGCTGACGGCGATCTGGTGCACGCACCATCACCCCGATCACGTCGGCGGCATCGACGCGCTCGCCGCAGCGGTGCCCCGCGTGGAGGTCGTCGCGAGCGTCCACGATCAGAAGGGAGCGCGCGTACCGCGGCAGACGCGCGCCGTCGACGAGGGCGACACGCTCGAGTTCGCGGACGTCGCGTTTCACGTGATGGCGGTGCCCGGGCACACGCTCGGCGCGCTCGCGTACGTCGGCGGCGGGCAGGCGTTCACGGGCGACACGCTGTTCCTCGGGGGCTGCGGGCGGCTCTTCGAGGGCACGGCGGCGCAGCTGCTCGACTCGCTCGACGCGCTCGCCGCGCTGCCTGCCGCGACGCGGCTCTGGGTGGGGCACGAGTACACCGTGAGGAACCTGGAATTCGCGCGCCTCGTCGAGCCGAAGAACGCCATCATCGAGGCCCGCCTCGAGGCGGCGCGCGCGCTCCGCGACGCCGGACACGCGTCGGTGCCGGGCACCCTCGCGGAGGAGCACGCGAGCAACCCGTTCTTGCGCACGCGCGCGGCCGAGGTGCGCGAGTTTGCCTCGAAGAACGGGGCCGAGAGCGACGCGCCCGCGCACATCCTCGCCGCGCTCAGACGGGCGAAGGACCGGTTCTGAAGGCGCTCCCGGGGCGCACGATGGAGCCCGCGCCGAGGCGCCAGTCGTAGGCGACCACGAGCGCGACGACGAGCGCCGTCGCCACCTGCCACGCGAGGCCGAGCGGACCGACGACGAGCGTCGCGCCGCCGCGCAGAAACAGCAGCGGCACGCCGGCGAGGGCGTTGAGCGTGCCGTGCGTGATCGCCGCCGCGATCGTCGAACCCGTGCGCGCGCGGACCCACGTGAAGAGCGGCGCGGCGAGCACGCACCACAGGACCGTCAGCGCGAGGTTCACGCCGACGTTCGGCGTGATGGCGTTGTGCCCGAGGAGGACGAGCGGCGTGTGCCACGCGCCCCAGAGCAGCCCCGTGACGAGCGAGGTGCGCCAGAACGGGCCCTCGAAGACGGCGTAGAGATAGCCGCGCCAGCCCGCCTCTTCGCCGAGGGCGGCGAGCGCGTTGACGGTCAGCCCCGCGAGGAGCGCCTGCCCCATCGCGAGGAACCACGGCGGGAGCGCAGCCTCCGCGCGCTGCCGCTCGAACTCCGCGCGCTGCGCGGCGCTGAGCACCGGCGCCATGCGCTCGGCGAAGCCCGCCATGTCGAGCGAGAAGCCGACGCCGGGCACGCAGAGCGCGAGGGCGAGCGCGATGCCCGCCGCGAGCAGCGGCAGCAGCCACGCCGCGGCGTAGTAGCGATTCGGCCGAAAGCGCAGCGCGAGCACCGGCCGCACCGGCAGCCTCCAGCCCCACTTGGTCAGCGCCGCGCCGACGAGCAGCGGCGTCCACATGAACGTCACGCCGAGCACCAGCATCGCCGGGCCCTCGTAGCGCCCGCCGAGCAGCGCGAAGCCGAGCGCGAGCGAAGCGTCGAGCCCGAACGTACCGAAGAGAAACAGCCCGAGGGCGTGCGCGCGCGGCATCGGAGGCGACGAGGCCTAAGTCTTACGCGAGCGCCACGCCTGGAGCTCCGTCTCTTGGCGCGCGGCGTAGAGCCCTTGCAGGCGCACGAGCTCGCCGTAGGTGCCCGGCATCTGCGGCGCGAGCGCGAGCAGCACGCGCCCCGCGGCTTCGGCGTCCGCGTCGGCGCGGTGCGCGTTATCGAGCGCGATGCCGAGACGCGCCGCGGCGTCCGTGAGCTTCTTGCCCTTCTCGTACTTTTGCAGCTCGCGCACCCAGACGAGCGGGTCGATCCACACGACGTCGGGTCGGAGCGCGGGCGGCTGCGCGAAGCCGGGCGCGCGCCCGGTGCGCGTGAACTCGGCGTGCAGAAACTTGCGGTCGAAGTCGGCGTTGTACGCGACGGGCAGATGCCCCTCGAGCAGCGCGGAGAGCTCCGCGGCGAGGTCGCGGAACTTCGGCGCGTCCTTCACGTCGTCGTCGCTGATGCCGTGGACCGCCTGCGACTCGGCG
>CAIUAC010000984.1 GCA_903896985.1 uncultured Sandaracinus sp. | reverse complement strand
CCCCGGGCGAGGCGCGCGAGGAGGCGATGCTTCGCCTCGCGCTCTGGGCCGACCGCGCGGGAGACCCGGGCGGCGCGACCCTCGCGCTGCGCAGCGCCGCGGCCGGTGACGGCTCGAGCGTCACCGTGCTCGAGCAGCTGATCTCACGCCTGGTGCAGTCCGGCGACCGCGAGGAGGCGCTCGACGTCGCCCGCCTCGCGGCAGCCCGCGCGGCCGAGCGCGAGCCGATGCGCGCCCGCACGCTCCTCGCCGACGCGCTCGCCCTGCGCCCTGACGATCCGGGCCTGGTCCGCCTGCTCGCGGCCTCGCTCGCGAGCGACGGGCACGGCCCAGCGGCAGCGCTCGTGCTCGCGGAGTCCGCCCGCAGCGCGAGCGACCCGGACGTCGCCCGCGAGCTGCGACTCGACGCGACCGAGCAAGCCGAGGAGTCCGGCCGCCCCGACATCGCCGCCGAGCTTCTCCTCGAGGCCTTCGACATGGAGCCCTCGCTCGAAGCGCTCCACGAGGCGGTCGCCCATCACCTCGAGCAGGCGCGCGCGCCCCTCGACCTCGCGGTGGTCTGCGAAGATCTCGCGCTGGCGTCCGACGAGCCCGAGACGAAGGCCGACTGGCTCGTGCGCGCGGCCGAGGCCCACTGGGATCTGCCGGGCGGCACCGAGGCGGCCGTCGACGCGCTGGTGCGCGCGGGCGAGCTCGCGCCCGACGCGCCTCGAGTGGCGGAAGCCTTCCACGCACGGGTAACCTCCGGACGTGAGCGCGAGCTCCTCGTCGACGCGCACGAGCGCGTCGCGCGCGCTGCGCTGATCGCCGGGGCGAGCGGCGCGACCGACTGGCTCCTCACGCTCGCGCGCCTCGACGAGGACCGCCTCGACGGCACGCGGCGCGTGCTCTGGGCGTGGGAGCAAGTGCTGCGCCTCGAGCCCGCGAACGCGGGAGCGGCGCTGCGCGTCGAGGAGCTGCGCTCCAAGGTGCGGATGCTCGACGCGCTCCTCGAGCAGGCAGAGCGCGACCTCGTCGGCGCCAATGACGACACGCGCCCAGCGCTCGTCCACAGGGCCGCCACGCTCGTGCGCGAGCACCCGGAGCAGCGCGCCCGCGCGGTCGAGCTCTTCGCGGAGGTCGTCGAGCGAGCGCCGACCGACCACGCCGCCGCGGCGTCCCTCGAGCGCATGGTGTGGCTGCTCGGTGACGCGAGCGCGCTCGCCTCCGTGCTCGCGAAGCGCGCCGCGGCGAGCACCTCCGAGCCGGAGCGTGCGCGGCATCTCGCGCGCCTCGCGGCCGTCCGCGCCTCCCGCGGCGACGCGCGGGGCACGGCCGACGCTTGCGTGAAGCTGCTCTCGGGCACCCCGACGCACCGAGAGGGCGCTGCCCGCCTCTTGCGTGCCGCCTCGCGCCTCGGCGACCTCGCGCTGCTCGAGCGCGCCTACGCCGCGCGCGCCCAGGCAGCCTCGGAGCCCCGCGCCCGCGGTCGGGCGCTCGTCGGGCTCGCGCGGGTGCTCGCGGCGCGCGGCGACACGGTGGG
>CAIUAC010000983.1 GCA_903896985.1 uncultured Sandaracinus sp. | reverse complement strand
GGTGATGGGCGCGTCCGAGCTCGCCGCGAGCGCCTCGAGCCACGCGCGCACCCGCGCCTCTTCCTCGAGCCGCACGACCAGCGCGTGCACGACCAGCGCGTCCGAGCCCGCGTCGCGCGCCGCGCGCGTCAGCGCGGCCCCGTCGACCGGCGCGCCCTCGAGCAGCAGCGCTGCGGCCGCCTCGCTGAGCGGGTCATCCGCGACGCACGGCGGCTCCCAGGCAGCCGCGCGGAGCGGCGCCGCGAGCAGCAGCAGCAGGACGAGCGGCGCGAACCTCACGCGCGGAGCGTACAGAGCGCGGCGCCACGCGCCCAATTCGCGGCGCCACGCGCCCAAGTCGCGGCGCCACGCTCCCAAGTCGCGGCGCCACGCGCCCGAGTCGCGGCGCTACGAGCGATAGTCCGCGTTGATCCGCACGTACTCGGGCCCGAGATCGCAGGTGAGATACGTCGCCGAGTGCTTGCCCGCGCCCAGCCGCAGCGTGAACTCGTACTCGGCGCGCAGCATCACCTCGTGCGCTCGCGCGTCGGTGTCGCCGCCCACCGCGAGCCCGCGCGAGACGAGCACGACATCGTCCACGCGCAACTCGGCGCGCGCCGGCTCGAACTTCACGCCCGCCCGCCCGGCCGCCGCGAGGATGCGCCCCCAATTCGGGTCTTTCCCGTAGAGCGCGGTCTTGACGAGGTTGCTGGTCGCGATGGTCCGCGCGACGTCCTTCGCGCCCTTCGCGCTCGGCGCGCCCTCCACGCGGATGGTGACGAGATGCTCGGCGCCCTCGCCGTCCGCGACGATCAAGCGCCCTAGCCCGCCGAGCACTTCCGTCAGCGCCTTGGTGAACGCGCGATGCCCCGCGTCGCCCGCGCGAACGGCCGTATTCCCCGCCGCGCCCGACGCCATCGCGACGATCGTGTCGTTCGTGCTCGTGTCACCGTCGACGGTGAGCGCGTTGAACGTCGCCCCCGTCGCCTCGCGGAGCGCGCGGCGCAGCAGCGGCGCCGAGAGCCGCGCGTCCGTGACGACGCACGCGAGCGTCGTCGCCATGTCGGGATGGATCATCCCAGCGCCCTTCGCGACGCCGACGATGCGCACCCTCTTGCCACCGACGCGCGCCTCCGCCTCGACGACCTTCGGCCCGCGATCCGTCGTCATGATCGCCCGCGAGAAGCCCTCGAGTCCGTCCGCGCTCGCCGCGCCGACGAGCCTCGCGGCGTGCGCGACGAGCTTCTCCGTCGGGAGCAGCACGCCGATCACGCCAGTCGACATCGGGACCACGAGCTTGGCGTCGATGCCGAGCGCGAGCGCCACGGCCGCCGAGGACTCCCGCGTCGCCGCGAGCCCGGGCTTCCCCGTCGCGGCGTTCGCACAGCCCGCGTTGATCAGCACCGCTTGCGCGAGCCCGCTCTTGGTGCGCTCCGCCGCGACGAGCACGGGCGCCGCCTTCACGAGGCTGCGCGTGAACACCGCCGCCGTCGGCACGGGTCGGTCCGCGACGAGGAGCGCGAGGTCGAGCCCGCCGCGCTTCTTGATCCCCGCCTCGACCGACGCCCAGCGAAAGCCGGCGACAGGCGCAGGCGCAGCGCCCGGCGCGAGCAATTGCTCGAGCGCGCCGCGCACCGTTGTGGGCGTCTTGCCTCGCGCGGCCGCGGGCTGCCTGCCGCGCGTGGCGGCAGCCTTCTTCACGGGCGGCGCTGCGCTCGACGTCTTCATTCGCGCGGACCGCCGCCAGCCGCCTCGGCCGCTTGGTCCTCGCGCAGGTGGCACTGCTTGTACTTCTTGCCGGTGCCGCACCAGCATGGGTCGTTGCGCCCGACCTTCGGCCGCTCACGCCGCACGGTCTCTACCTTCACGGGCGCGGGCGCCGATTGCTGCGCCGCCGCCTGCGACGCGC
>CAIUAC010000982.1 GCA_903896985.1 uncultured Sandaracinus sp. | reverse complement strand
CAGCGCGCGGTTGCGCCCGAAGGCGAGCCAGGCGGCGACCCCGGCGAGCGCGACGAGCGCCACGCCGAGCGAGAGGTAGGTCCGGCGTCGGGGCGCGGGCACGCTCGCTCAGCCCCGCACGCGCGCCAAGAACGCGAGGATCGCCGCTGGGTCGTGCCGGTCGCCCGACTCGAGCGCGCCGGAGTCCTGCGTCGTCTTCAGGCCTCCGTCCGGCGTCAGCACGACCAGCACCGGCAGCCCGAGGCGCGTCGGCTCGCCGTAGCGCGTGCCGATCGCGGCGTTCTTCCCGGTGCCGCGCGCGCCCGTGTCGACGTGCACGACGTGGAAGCTGCGCGCCACCTCGGCGGCGACCGTGGGGTTGAAGCGGAGCGTGTGCTCGAGGCGTCGGCACCAAGGGCACCAGTTCGCGCCGAAGACGAGCAGCACGTTCTTGTGGTCGGTGCGCGCGAGGGCGAGCGCCGCGTCGATCTCGGCCGCCGCGTCGGCCGCCTCATCGTAGGGACGCAGCACCTCTGGCGGCGCCCCAGGCACCGGCGTCGGCGCCGTCTCTGGCTCCGCGACGGCGGGCGCAGGGGTCGGGACCGGCGCGGCGAGCGGCGCGGGCGCAGGCTGCTCGACGCCAACGGCCGCGCTCCTGCCGCACGCGCTCAGGAGCACGAGCGAGCCAGCGAGCAGGGGCAGCGCGACGAGGCGAGTGACGGGCGTCATGGGGCCGAGCATAGCCGTTCGGCGGGGCTGCGGAAGCGTGAACGGTGGTTGACACCGGAGGCCCGGTTCACGCTCAGAGCTCAACCTTGGTCGGAGTCGCGTCGCATGATCATTGAGGAATTCGCTGGGCACGGGGGTTGCTGAAGGGAATGCGTCCGCCGCCGTCCAACCCGCGCCGCGCCACTCCCCCGCAGCCTCCCCGGAGCCCTTCGTGACGACCGCCCCCCGCGCCGACCACTCGACCACGCTCTCGACGACGCTCGCCTCCTTCGCCGCCGTGTCGCTGCTCGGGGTGCTCCTCAGCGTCGCGCTGAGCTACGAGCCCGCCGCCGGGCGCAAGCCCGCTGCCGCGCCGCGCCCCCGCGTCGCCTGCACAGTCGCCGTCGCGCTCGCCTGAGCGGCGGGCGACGGCGCGGTCCGCGTCACTCGCCGCGGATGGCGAGCAGCTCGATGTCGAACACGAGCATCCCGGCGGGCGCGCCCGGGCGACCCCCATAGGCGAGCGCCTCGGGGATCCAGAAGCGGCGCTGCTCGCCGACGACCATCAGCTGAACGCCCTCGGTCCAGCCTGCGATCACGTGGTTGAGCGGGAAGCTCGCGGGGCGTCCAGTGGTGAGCGACGAGTCGAACATCTGCCCGTCCGTCGTCCAGCCGGTGTAGTTGACCTGCACGAGCGAGTTCGCCGCCGGGTGCTGCGTGCCGGTGCCGGCGCGGAGGAGCTTGGACGCTAGGCCGGAGGCCGTGCGCTGCGCGTCGGCGGGCGCCGCCGCGACGTCGGTCGGCACCGCCGGGGGGGCCGGCGGCATGGCGATCGCCAAGAGCTGCACGTCGAACACGAGCATCCCGGGCGGCGCGCCGGGGCGACCACGGTAGGCGAGCGTCTCGGGGATCCAGAAGCGGCGCTTCTCACCGACGACCATCAGCTGCACGCCCTCGGTCCAGCCCGGGATGACGCGGCCGAGGGGGAACGTCGCCGGCTCACCGCGGCTGATCGACGAGTCGAACATATGGCCGTCGGTGGTCCAGCCGGTGTAGTTCACCGTGACGCGGCTCTCGGTCGTCGGGTGCTCGGTGCCGGTGCCGGGCTGCAGCACCTTCGAGGCGAGCCCGGTCGCGGTGCGCGCCGCGTCGGCGGGAGGCGCGGCGACGTCGGCCGGCGCGGGGATCGGCGGGGGCTCGGCGGGCATGCCGGGCGGAGCGGTCGGGCGCGCCGGGGCCTCGTGTTGCGCGACTGCCGACGGCGGAGGCGCAGCGGCCTCCGGCGGGGGCTGCTTCGTGCAGCCGCCGAGCAGCGAGAGACCAGCGACGAGAACGACCGTGGAACGGCAGGCGAGAGGACGCATGGGCGCGCTCTATACGAGATCACCCGGGGCCGTTCCACAGGCCGCGATTGCCCCTGTCTCAGCTCTCGTCGGGGCCGATGTCGACGGCCGCGCCGCGCGGGCGGGCGTCGCGCTCGAAGTCGAAGGGCGGCGCTTCTTCGAGCGTGCCGTGGTCGATGCACGGTGAGCCGGGCAGCGCGTGCCAGGTCGCGTCGAGCAGCGGGTCGTTCGCGAGGTTGGCCGCCGCGGGCGGCGCGAGCAGCACGTTGACGGCCGCGATCGTCAGGATATCGGTGACCCCTCCCGTCGAGGTCTGCTGCCGATAGAGGACGTTGGTCGGGGTCGCCGCCAGGCTGAAGAAGAAGAGGTTGTTCTGCAGCAGCTCCGGGTGGATGACGCGCGCGACGGCGGGGTCCTCGAGCACGCCGAAGCGGACGCTGCCCGCGCCACCGAGCAAGATGTTGTTTCGCACGCGCCCGACGACGCCGTGAAAGCCGCAGGTCGTGCAGAGGCCGATGCTGACGACGAGCGCGGCGCTCGCCGTCGTCGTCCCGCCGACGCTCGCGCCGGAGCCTCCGCCGTCGAGCAGGTTGCTGTTGAGGACGACGGTGCCCGCAGGGCGCTCTGCCTCGGCGAGGAGGACCGCCGTCGAGCGCGGGCCGTTGGGGCCGTACACGACGTTGTTCGTGATCACCGACGTGGAGCTCTGGCTCGCGATGCCTGCGCACCAGCCGAGCGGGGTCGTGCAGGTGCCGCGCGCGAGCGGGTCGGCGTTGATGCGGTTGCCGTCGATGGTCAGCGTGGAGGCGACCTCGATGCCGTGGCTCGCGCCGCGCGCGGAGTTGCCGGCGAAGATGTCGTTGTTCGCGATGACCGTGCCGGGCAGGGAATTCCAGGCCCCGAGCCCCGTGGAGCGGACGCCGGTGCCGCCGCGGAGCGTGTTGCCGTGCACCGTCGCGAGGGCTGTCGTCGTCAGCGGCGTGGAGTCGAAGAGGACCGCGATGGTCACGTTCCCGGACATCCCGCCGCGGATGTCGTTCCGCTCGATGACCGCGCCCCCGACGTCGCCCGTCGAGCGCAGGTGAATGCCGATCGAGCGCTCAGCGATCAGCCCGCCCGAGACGTCGCCGCCGACGATCGCGTTGCCGCGGATGGTCGGCGAGCCGCCGAGCAGCGTGATGCCCGCGCTGCCGATGGCCATCGGCGTGCCGCGGAGCCCCGTCACGTAGAACCCCTCGAAGAGCGTCTCGTTGGTGACGCCCGCGGGCGCGAGGACGCCCTCGAAGTCGGTATTCTCGATGGTCGAGACGTACACGCTCGGCGCCCGCGCCCAGGTGCACGCGCTGCCCTCGCACTCGTAGCCGCCGAGCAGGTCGACGCCCTCGGCCATCGTCACCTTCTCGCGGTAGGTTCCCCCCGCGACGACGACCGTCTGCGGCAGCCCGATCGTCGCGGCGTTCTCCATCCCCTGCGCGATGGTCGCGACCGGCAGCGCGCGCGTCCCGGGGTTCGTGTCGTCGCCTGTCTGCGTCGAGACGAACGTCCCGAGCCCGCTGCTGCCGCAGCCCTCGTCGATCGCGCCGTTGCAGTTGTTGTCGGCGCCGTCGAGGCAGAGTTCGGGGTTGCCTGGCGCGCTCAGCGGATCGGCGTCGTTGCAGTCGCCGTCGCAGTTCGTGACGCCGTCGTGGTCTGCGTCGAGGCAGACCCCGAGGTCGGGCGGGCCCGCGTCCGCGTCGGCGCCGGCGTCGGCGCCTGCGTCGGGATCGGCGCCGGCGTCCGGGTCGGTGCTCGCGTCGAGGTCGGGGCCGGCGTCGAGGTCGGGGCCGGCGTCGGCGTCGGCGAGGTCGATGCCCTCATCCATCAGCGTCGTCCCGCCGTCGTCCGCCTCCGCGTCGCGCGGTCGGCTGGCGTCGCGTTCGGGCGCCGCGTCAGCGCTCCCTGCGTCCGCGCCGCCGCCGTCTGTGAACACGCTCCCATCCGCGAAGACATCGGGCGGCGAGGTGTCGAGGAGCAGCCCGCAGCCCGCCGTCGAGAGCGCGGCGAGCAGGCCCCCGACGACCGTCAGCGCGCGAGCGTTCCGAAGCGAGGCAGCAGTCGCAGCGTTAGTCGAGGCAGTAGTCGAAGCCAGGCGGCGCATATCCGACCTCCGCGACTCCCATCGCAAAGGGCGCGCCAGCCCAAAATTGCCGAAATTCCAGATGATGCGGCCCGACGCCTCGGGCGCGCCCTGCACGCTGAGCGGTCAGCTCCGCACTTATTGCGTAGCGGGTCGCGCTCCGGCGCGCGTCACGTCGCAGCGCCACGCGACGACCTTGCCGTTCGCGTTGCCTAGCATCCCGTCGATGACGACCTCGAGCCGCGCGTCGCGTCCGAACAGGCTGCGGAGCGCGTCTTCGAAGTCCGCGCGCGGTAGCGGCACGCCGGGCAGCGGGCGCAGCCTCAGCTCGAGCGAGCCGTCCGCGCGCTGATGGAGGGCGTGCTGCACGAACGCCGCGATCGGCCGGAGCAGGCGCGCGATGTCTACCGAGCCGATGCGCTCGCCGCGCGCGCCGACGAAGGCTACGGGGGTGCGCCCCTCGAGGTCGAGGATGACGCGCGCGGGGCGTCCATCGGGCGTGATGACGGTGCCGAGCCGCCCGTGGTCGCCCGTGCGATAGCGAACGAGCGGCAGGTATGGGTTGCGCCCGCCGGTCACGGTCAGCTCGCCGCGCGCGCCGTCGGGCACGCGCCCACCGTGCTCGTCGAGCGCCTCGACGAAGAGATCCGGCACGAGCACGACGTGCCCCTCGACGCCGGGGACCGTCACGCCGATCGGGCCCGTCTCGGTCGTCGAGTAGAGGTCCACGAGCTTCGTGCCCCACGCGCGCGTGATGAGCGCCGCGTGCGCCGCCGACAGATGCACGGCGCTCGACACGACGACCTTCGGCGCGAGCGGAAGCTCGAGCGCGATCGCCTCGGCCAGGGTGACGGGCTCGGACGCGACGAACGCCGGCGCGAACTCCTCGAGGAAGCGCCGCCGCGAGCCCGCGCCGCCCGCCCAGCCATGCTCGGCGAGGTTGACCTTCGCGAACACCGCGCCGCTCCAGCCGCTCATCGTCGTCGCGAAGACGTACGTCTCGCGCTGCACCGTCGCGTTGAGCGCGAAGGGCACGCCCTCCGCGTGCGTGAGCGCGACGCCATGCGCCGCCGCCGCCGCCTCGAGGTGCGCGAGGTTCTGCACCATCGCGGACGGATGACTCGGCACGATCACGGCGTGTCCCGTCGTCGCGGAGGTCGAGTAGACGATGGCCTCTGCGAGCTTCGCGTCGCGCGGCACGAGGTCCTCGAGGCGCCGCGCGAGGTCGTCGCGGCACGTCGTCGGCAGCTCCTCGAAGTCCCGCGCGACGTCGAAGCCGAGCGGCAGCGCGTCGAGCGAGAACAGCCGCTCGCGCAGCGCCTCGACGAAGCGCACCGTGCCGCTCGAGGGCTCGCGCGCGGCCTCGCGCGGGCGCACGCGCATCACCTCGCGGAACGCCGCGAGCGCCTCGAGCTCGCGCTCGCCGACGCGGTCGCCGAGGGTCTGGTTGTAGCGGGGCGCGTGCGGGTGCTCGAGCACGCGGCGCAGTCCGTCCCACGCGCCCTGCCGCATCGCGGGGGCTCGGGCTCTCCAGGCGTCGGGGATGGTGCGCTCCACGTCAGTCCTCGAAGGTCGTGCGCGCGGCCTTCCGGGCCTCTTCTTCCTCTTGGCGCTTGAGCGCCTCGAGCTCCGCGCGGCGAGCGGCGCGCTCTTGCTCGCGCGCCTTCGCGTCGCGGAGCAGCGCTTGCCGGCGCACGGAGTCGAGCGCGGCGAGGCGGTCCTCCGCGAACGCCGGCTCTTCGCCCGCCGGCGCGAGCCCGAGCGCGGCGAGCGCGACGCGGACCAGCTCCTCGCGCCGCTCCGCGTCCTCGATGCACGCGCGCGGCACGACGAGCGCCGAGAGCGCGCGCAGCCGCTCGTCGAGCAGCGTGAACAGGCGCGCCGCCGAGAGCCCGGCGAAGGCGTCGTCGTAGAGCAGCCACGACGCGACGAGCACCAATTCGAGGTGCCGCAGCACGCCCCGGTCCCCGCTGCTCGGCGCGAAGGACCCGAGCTCCGCGACGTCGAGCGCTCGGTCAGCGCGCGCGAGCGAGAGGTCCGCGACGACCGCGTCGACGTGCACGCCGCGCGGCTCCGTCAGCGCGAGCTTCGTCTGGAAGATCGGCGGGGCTGCGGCGAGGCGCGCGCAGAGTCGCTGGACGTCGAGGTTCACTGCGCCCGACGGTACGCCGAGCGAACGCCTGCGCAAAGCCCGCTCGCGCGCGCCTGCTCGCCCGTGCCCGCGAGAAGGTGCGCGCAAGAAGGTGCGCGCAAGAACGCGCCCAGAGGCGCCCCGACACCGGGTACGCTCACGCTCATGTCACCTCGTCGACACGCGCTCGTGCCCGCGCTGCTCGCGCTCGCCGCCTGTGGTCCTTCGTCGGCTGTGGTCGATGCCGCGGTCGATGCGGGCTCCGCGGACGCCGCCCCGATCGTCTGCGCGACCATCCCGACCATCGAACTCGGTGACCCCAGCGGGCATCCGAACCCGCTCGGCGCAGGCCCGACCGAGGCGCGCGCGGGGCGCATCGCCGCGTCTGCGCTGCCCGTGGTGCCGGGCGGTCTGCAGAGCTGGGGCAGCGGCGAATTCATCCTCGCCAACGACCGCATCGCCGTCGCCATCGAGGACGTCGGCCCGTCCGACCTCTACGATCCTTGGGGCGGCCGCATCACGGGCATGGCGCGCGTCGAGGGCGGCGCGCTCGTCGAGCCTGCGGACTTCGCCGAGTTCTTCGTGCTCACCGGCCGCTACACCGTCGTCACCGACAGCGTCACCGTGATGAACGACGGCTCCGACGGGCAACCCGCCGTGATCCGCGCGGCGGGCGCGCTGCGTCCGCTGCCGTTCTTCGAGGCGATCACCGGGTCGCTGCTCTCGGCCGACTTCTCGGACATCCCCGCGGCGATCGACTACACGCTCGCGCCCGGCGCGAACGAGGTGCAGATCCACATGGTCTACGCGAGCCCGCGCGCGACCGCGACGCGCATCCCGATCGTGCTGCACGGCTTCATGGACACGTACCGAATGCACCCGTTCGTCGAGAGCGCGGGCTTCGATCACACGGTCCCGACGGCCGATTGGCTCGGCTTCGCGGACGACCGCTTCACGAGCTTCATCTACGAGATCGACCGGCCGCTCGGCGCCGTGATCAACGAGTCGGGCTTCCTCGGCCGGCTCGATCTGCACGGCAAGACCATCCCGAGCTGCGCGACGACGAGCATCCTCCACGCGCGGATCACGATCGGCGGGCCTGGCCTCGACGGCGCGCTCGTCGCACGCGCGGCGGGGCGCGGCGTGACGCTCCGCACGATCAGCGGAGTCGCCCGCGAACCCGACGGAACTCCCGCGCAGGGCGTCCGCGTCCACGCGCTCTCGAGCACCGGAGATTGGCTCACGCGCTCGAGCTTCACGGGCGCCGATGGCGCCTTCACCGTCCACGTGCCCACGGGCGTCGGCGTGCGCCTCGACCCGTACCGCCTCGGCAACGGTCCCGGGACGCCCATCGACGTGCCGGCGGGTGCCGCGACGATGGACGTCACGCTCCCGCCGAGCGGCTTTCTCGAGCTGACCGTGACCGACGAGGCGGGGGCCGCGCTGCCCTCGCGGATGCAGGTCCTCGCCGTCGGCGCGGACGTCCCCGAGCCCCCGTCGCGCTACGGCGAAGAGGATGTGCCCGATGGGCGCGTCGCCGTCGCCTACACCGAGACGGGGGTCGCGACGGTGCGCGTCCCCGTTGGCACCTATCGAGTCGTCGCCTCGCGCGGCTACGAGTACGAGCTAGGCGATTTGCCGTCGGTCGTCGTACCGACCGCGGGAGAGACCGTGCGCGTGCACACCGCGCTCACGCGCTCCGTCGAGACGCCCAACGTGATGTGCGGCGACTTCCACATTCACACGCGCCGCTCGATCGACGCGACGGATGATGGCCTGTTGAAGGTGCGCGCCGCGGTGGCCGAAGGGCTCGAGATCCCGGTGCGCTCGGACCACGAGTACGTGAATGACTTCCAGCCGGAGATTGCCACTCTCGGCATGGAGCGTTTTGCGCACGGGATCTGCTCGGTCGAGATGACCTCGATGGAGCTCTGGGGCCATATGGGCGTGTTTCCGCTCGTGCCCGACGACACGCAGATCAACGGCGGCACGCCCCAGTGGCAGACCTATCCGACGCCCGGTTCGATGAGCACGCCGTTCCGCACGATGGGCCCCGCGGAGGTGTTCAACATGGTGCGCGCGCGCCCCGAGGCGCCCGTCGTCATCATCAATCACCCGATGGGCGACACGAATTACTTCGGCTACGTCGGCTACGACAACCTCACCGGCATGGTCACTCGGCACGAAGACTGGGACGACGAGTTCGGGCTCGTCGAGGTCTTCAACGACGCCGACTGGCTCAGCGCGCGCACGCGCACCGTCGCCGCGTGGCTCTCGCTCCTCGATCACGGTCGCGTCGTCTACGCGGTCGGCTCGAGCGACTCACACGGCATCTCGGGCTCGCCGGTCGGATACCCGCGCACCTGCATCGCGCTCGGCTCCGACGACCCGCGCGACGTCGTGCCGAACACCGTGCGCGATCGGCTCGCGGCGGGGCACGCGACGGTCTCCGGCGGCATCTACGTCGACACCCTCGTCGGCGACGCGGGCCCCGGTGACACCGCGACGGGGCTCGGCACGCGCACCAACGTGCACGTCCGCGTGCAGGCGGCGAGCTGGGTCGATGTCGACGCGCTCGAGGTCGTCGTCGACGGCGTGACGGTGGACACCATCGCGATCCTCCCGGGCGACGCGGACCCGACGAACCCCGTCGTGCGCTTCGACCAAGACGTCACCGTGGACGTCGCGAGCGCCGGCTCGTACGTCCTCGTCGCGGCGTACGGCGACTCGACGCTCGAGCCGGTACACCGCGGGCGCATCCCGTTCGGCGTCGCGAATCCGATCTTCCTCCGGCGCTGAACCGCGCCGCGAACGGGCGCGCGTGCCCGCCGCTCGCCAGCGATTGTTCCACCAGCGCAACGGTCTTGTCGGCAGGCCCCACTTGTCGTCCCCCGCCGCGCCCCTAGATTCTCCGGCGAGGTGAACCGTGCTCGAGAGAACTGCCGCTGAGGTCGTGATTCCAACCGCCGCGAGTGACGGCGCCGGTGTGCGCCTCAAGCGCAGCATCGCGACGCGCACGCTCGACAACCTGGACCCGTTCTTTCTCTTCGATCACTTCGGCTCGGAGAACTCGGGGGACTACCTCGCGGGCTTCCCGATGCACCCGCACCGCGGCATCGAGACGATCACGTACATGCTCGACGGCAGCGTCGCGCACCGCGACAGCCTCGGGAATTCGGGCGTGATCGGCGCGGGCGACGTGCAGTGGATGACCGCGGGGAGCGGCATCCTCCACGAGGAGATGCCGAAGCTCGGGCCACGGCGCCTCGACGGTTTTCAGATCTGGGTGAACCTGCCGGCGAAGCTCAAGATGACTCGCCCGCGCTATCAGGACGTGCCGGCGGCGAGCATCCCCGAGGTGCTCCGCGCTGACGGAACAAGGGTGCGGGTGGTCGCGGGCGCGGTCGAGGGCGTGCAAGGCGCGGTGAAGGAGATCTTCGCGGAGCCGACGTATCTCGACGTGGCGCTCCCGGCGGGCGCGCGCTTCGAGCAACCCGTTACGCGCGGTCACACGGCGCTGCTCTACGTCTTCCAGGGCGAGGTTCACGTCGGCGGCGCCGAGGCGTCGCGCGGCGCGGGAATCCCCTCACCGCGCCTCGTCATCCTCAGCGATGGAGACGTCGTGCGCGTGCACGCGGGCGCGGTTCCGTCGCGCTTTCTGCTGCTCTCGGCGCAGCCCCTCCGCGAGTCCGCCGTGCGCTATGGCCCCTTCGTGATGAACACCCAGCAGGAGATCGCGCAGGCGCTCGCCGACCTGCGCAACGGCACCTTCATCCGCGAGTAGACGGCGCTCGTCTGCGCCGCACCCCGACGAGCGCGAGCAGCGCGAGCCAGGCGAACCCGGCGCCGCCTGAGCGGTCGTTCGAGCCGAGGACCGCGCAGCCACAGCCCCCCGCCTCGGGGGTCGGCGTCACGGACGCGTCGACGGAGGCGTCCACCGCGGCGTCGTCGGCGACCGACGCATCGCCGCCGTCCGAGGCGCCCAGGTCGGCCTCGCCGCCGTCGACTCCCGCGTCGTCGAGGGCGCCCGCGTCGGCACCGGCGTCGTCCGAAGGGCCGCTGTCCGCGACTCCGCCATCGGTCGGCGCGCAGACCGTGTCGGCCGTCGCCGTGCAGGCCGACTCTTCGTACAGGCCGGCGTCGCACAAGGTGCAGGTCGTGCACGCGCGGTCGGCCGTCGCGGTCGCCACGGTCGACTCGTACTCGGTGGCCGCACAGACGGTCAGCGGCGTGCACACGCGGGGCGTGGTGCGCGTCGGTGCGACCGACTCGTACTCATCCGCCGTGCAGGTGCCGACCGGCAGACACACGCGATCCGAGGTCGAGGTGGGAGCGCGCTGTTCGTATTGGTCGGCGGTGCACGCCGTCACGGTGAGGCACACGCGGTCGCTGGTCGGCGTCGGCGCCGCAGACTGGAACTGCCCCGTCACGCACAGGCTCGTCGCCGTGCAGATGCGGTCGCTGATCGAGGTCGGGGGAGTGGACTCGTAGCGGGTCACGCCGTCGCACTCGGTCATCGTCGTGCAACCACGGTCGCTCGTGACCGTCGGAGGCGTCGACTGATATTCGAACGCGGTGCAGATGGTGTACGGCGTGCAGACGCGGTCGGTCGTCGGGGTCGCTGGCACCGACTCGTAGGCCGTCGCGGGGCAGCTGCCGAGCGGCGCGCAGCGGCGGTCGCTCGTCGGGGTCGGCGGCACGGACTCGAACTGCGTCGCGCCGCACACCGTCAAGAGCGCGCAGGTGCGATTGCTCGTCGCCGTGGGCGCGACCGACTGATACTCGAGCACCGCGTCGCAGACCGTCAGGAACGTACATCGACGGTCGGTGGTGCGAGTCGGTGCGCGCGACTCGTACTGGCTCACTCCGCAGACCGTGAGCGGCGCGCACACGCGGTCACGCGTCGTCGTCGGTGCCGAGACTTCGTACTCGGCCGCCGCGTCGCAGACCGTCATGAACGTGCAGGCGCGGTCGGTCGTCGCGGTCGGTGGGACCGACTCGTATTGCGCGATCCCGCAGACGGTCAGCAGCGTGCACACGCGGTTGCTCGTCGTCGTCGGCGCGGTGGTCTGGTACTCGCTCGCCGTGCAGACGGTCAGGGCGGTGCACACGCGGTCGCTCGTCGCCGTCGGAGCGGCGGACTGGTATTGCGTGGCGGTGCACGTCGTCCACGTCGTACACGTCAGCGCGCCAGCGCCCGAATAGGAGCCTGCCGCACAGGATACGCAGACTCGGTCGTTCGTCGCCGTCGGCGCGACCGATTGGTGCTCACCGGCGTTGCACGTGGTCCAAGCGGTGCAGGTCAGGGCGCCCGCGGCGGAATACGTACCCGCGCCGCAGGCGACGCAGACTCGGT
>CAIUAC010000981.1 GCA_903896985.1 uncultured Sandaracinus sp. | reverse complement strand
CCGCCGCGAGCACGCCGAGCGCGCCGAGACCACAGAGCCACCGCGCGCGGATCTGCGTCTCGCTCACGTTCTTCTTCGTCGGGGTCATTCGAAGGTCACTCCCGTCGTCGCGCCGGCGGCCCAGATCGCGCCCTCGGCGAGGTAGCTGCCTGTCGGATCGAGCAGCGAGGCCTTCGTCATCATGCGCGGCACCAGGTAGCTAGCTTGGAAATAGGCGTCGAAGAGCAGGTCGCCCGGCAGCCCCGCGCCGAGGTCGTGGAGCGCGACGCCCGCGCCCGCCGAGAACGCGTGCCGGTCCGTGTCGACGAAGTTGCTGAGCCCGCTCTGCATCGGCACCGGCGTCAGCTCGTAGAAGTAGCCCGCGCGCAGCCGCACATCGGCGTGCGCGGTCTCGGCCGCGAGCCACTCGACGCCGACGCGCGGCACGAAGCGATCGCTGAAATTCGCGGGCACCGGGCGCGAGCCGCTGATCGGTCCGGGCTGCGTCACGAACATCGAGAACGCGGGCGGCACGAGCAGATCGAGCACGACGTCGGTCGTGCCGACGGGCGCTCTGTAGGCCGACCAATCGACCCAGGTGACGTCGACCCCGATCCGCAGCGTGCGCAGCGGCTTCCACGAAGCGCCGAGCGAGACCTGCTGCGGGAGGAACGCGTTGATGCTCGCCGTCAGGATCTGGAAGTACACGGGGATCGCGTCTTCGCCGAGCGTGATGTCCGCCGTCACGCCCGCGTCGAGCTTGAGCCCGAGCTGAAATTCGCCGCGATAGGTGAGCCCGAAGCTGAGCGAGTCGCTCGCGATCACCTGCACGCCGGCCTGCGGGTAGCGCACGCTCAGCAGGTCCGTGCGCAGCTGATGGTGGAGGCGCGAGCGCGTCGTCGCGCCGATCGCGGGGATCTCGCCGACGACCTCGAGCTTGGTCTCGCTCGTCGACATGAACGCGATCCCGCCGCCGATCGCGAGCCAGGGCACGGGCTTCCACGCGAGGTTCACGCCGAGGAAGATCCGGTGCGGCCGGTTGTCGTACATCTCCCAGCGGGCCTGCGTCAGGGGCAGCGAGCGCGTCCGCGAGATGCGCTCGTCGGGGAGGTGCAGCGTGAGGCCGAACGCGAACGTCGTGCCCGCGATCGTCGCCGGGACGACCAGCCCCGCGACGACGCCGCGGACGTCGTCCACCTGGTTGTCGCGCCCGCCGAGGCGAAGCTCGGGGTGCGCGTAGAGGTAGCCGAACTCGAGGCGCAGGCGTCCGCTGCGCGCGAGCCCGGCGGGGTTGTAGTAGCCGGCGGAGAAGTCCTCGACGTCGGCCGTGACGGCGCCCGCGAGGGCGGTGCTGCGCGCGCCGAGGCCGAAGGTGTCGGGCGGATTCGCGTGCGCGCGCGGGGCGAACGCGAAGAGCGCGACGAGCGCCGGGAGCAGCGCAGAGAGCGGCTTCTTCGTGGGCTGCGCGCGCAGCACGCGCGTCGCCGCGCCGAGGCTCGTGTGACTCACCATGCGACCCCCAGGGACCAGCCACCGATGCCGATGAAGCCGCTCGTTTCCATGTTGGCCGTCTGCCCGGGCGCGGGCGCGTCGTGCGTGCGCGAGGGCAGCACGCTCGCGCTGACGTAGCCGTCGAGCGTGAGCCGCTCGCCGTGGCT
>CAIUAC010000980.1 GCA_903896985.1 uncultured Sandaracinus sp. | reverse complement strand
CGGGCGCGGCAACGCGCAGCGCGGGAGGCGTCGACGCGGCGACGGGCGACGGAGCTGCGTCGCTCGGCGCGGGGGGCCTCATCCAGGCGAGCCCGAGCCCGACGAGCGCGGCCAAGCCCACGACGGTCAGCACTGCCGCCAGCGGACGCCCGACGCGGCTGCGCTTGGCGCGACGCGTTTCGGTGAACGATGGCTCGCGGGTGCGCGCCGCCCGCGCGAGCTGCTCGGCGGCCACGGCGGCCGAGGGAATCGAGAATTCCTGCATCGCCGGGACTCCCGCGAGAGGCGGGCTTCCCTGGGGGGCCGGCGTCGGCTCGAGGGCGGGCGCTGCTCGCACGCCGGAGGGCAGCAGCTCCGCAAACGCCGCCTGCGTCAGGGCCGGCGTCTGGGTCGTGCGCTCGGCATCGCCGACCGGGAGGATCTTGCTCGCGTCCTCGGCGACGAGGTCCACCTCGGGGTCGAACTCCTCGACGTCGGCGCCCGAGATGTCGGTCGGCGCGACGCGCGGCGGCGAGGCGAAGTGGGCGGTGCGGGACTGCTCGATCCAGCGCTCGCGCTCGGCCTTCTCCGACGCAAATTCCTGGGCCATCCAGGCGGCGACCTCGTGCGAGGTCACCGGCTCGGGCGCGTGCGCGACGAAGCGATGCAGCTCCCGAGCGAGATCCCTCGCCGTCGCATAGCGGGCGTCGCGGTCGCGCGAGAGCGCCTTCAGCACGATCGCGTCGAGCTCCTTCGGGACCCACGCGCGCACGCTCGACGGCGCCGGCACATCGTCGGTCGCCGACGCGAGGATCGTCTCGGCGTCGGTCCCGCGCTGAAAGAGGCGCTTGGCGACGAGCGTCTCCCACAGCACGACCCCGAGGGCCCACACGTCGACGCGCCGGTCGATCGGCTTTCGACGGGCCTGCTCCGGCGCGAGATACGCGAGCTTGCCCTTCACCGTGCCAGCCTGCGTCTGATGGAGGCGCCCCTCCGCCTGCGCGACGCCAAAGTCGACGACCCGCACCGTGCCGTCGTAGGCGACGAAGAGGTTCTGCGGGGAGACGTCGCGATGCACGACCCCGAGGAGGCTGCCCTTGTCGTCCTTGAGCTCGTGCGCGGCGTGAAGCCCCTCGGCCGCCTCCGCGAGGATGCGCGCGGCGAGGTACGGCCACTCGGGCGCGCGGAGCAGCTCGGGCTTCGAGGCGAGGCGCTTCAGGACCCGCCCGAGCGTCTCGCCGTGGACGTAGTCCATCGCGATGTAGTACGCGCCGTCCGCCTCGCCGAAGTCGAAGACGCTGCAGACGTTCGGGTGCGCGATGCGCGAGGCGATCCGCGCCTCATCGAAGAACATCTCGATGAACTGCTGATCTCGCGCCAGGTGGGGGTGAATGCGCTTGAGCGCGGCGAGCTTCTCGAAGCCGCCCGGCCCCTCGGCCCGCGCGAGGAACATCGTCGCCATGCCGCCCGAAGCCAGCTCGAACGCGATGCGATAGCGCCCGATCCGGGCGGCAACGCTGCCCTCGCCCGCCGCTGCGGCCTCTCCGCTCACGCTCGCTCACCTAGAAACATTACGATGAGGGTACACGGGATCGAGGGGAGCGTGTAGCGGCAAAGGCCCGGCGCGCGAGCGGCGTGAGCTGGGCGGCGCTCAGGGGAGCATGATCCGGCCAGGCGCCGACGAGGTCCCGGCGAGGGTGTGGCAGGCGTTGCAGTCGCCGTTGGTCTGCGGGGCGAGCATCGCGCGCACGCCCGCGGTGGACTCGACGCGCGCCGTGTAGGGCATGACCATGCCGGTGCCGCGCGCGCTGAAGTTGCCGACCGCGTTCGGGGGGAGGCGGTACTCGGCGCCGTTCGCGTCGGTGATGATCACGACCGCGCCCGAGGCGTTGGTGCCGTTGCAGGCGTCGGGCTCGTGCGCCGTCGCGTAGACCGTCCCGGCGACGTCGAAGCGCGGCGCGCCTCGCGAGCGCGCGTGGCAGGTGATGCACGCCATGCCGGGCTCCATGCTCGCGCTGCGGCGAGTGCCACCCGTCCAGTTCGTGCCCGACGAGCAGACCGTCGGCGTCGCGTAGGGGTCGCCTCCGGCGTCGACGGGCGGAGGGACGTCGCCTAGGTCCACCCCAGGCGAGCTCCCGTCCTCGGGGGGCACAAGGCCGCCATCCTCCGTCGGCGTGGGGGTCGGAAACGACCGACTGGCGGAGCAACCCGCGAACAGCAGGGC
Organism: uncultured Sandaracinus sp.; assembly: GCA_903896985.1. Classification (GTDB taxonomy): domain Bacteria; phylum Myxococcota_A; class Polyangia; order Polyangiales; family JADJQN01; genus CAIUAC01. The sequence goes on along the minus strand of CAIUAC010000980.1, from coordinate 4,237 downwards.
TGTCGACGCGAGCGCGGCGAGCGTGGCATTGGACTTCGAGAACGTCATGCGAGGGCTCATTTCAGTAGGCTCAAGGGACGAGGCGCGTGAATCGGCGAACGGAGAGTCGAGCGGGTGCGCGGCAAGACGCCGAGGAACGCCGGGCGGCGGAGAACTACACTGCGCCGGGCGAGGCTGCCGGAGCGGTTCAGCGCTGTCAACGTCGACCTGGGGCGCTCTATTGCCTGCGCGAGCCTGCCTGATCGAACTCCGCGGGAGGTCACCGCCGGCGAGGGCGCCGACCGTCGGTTGCGCGCGCGCGACGGTGCGTGAGAGCGTACGAGACCGTGACGTCCTCGACTGCCTCGCTCCGCCGGTGGTGCTGCGCCTCGCTGTTCTCGCTCGCCGCGGCGCTCTCGGGCTGCGACGGAAGCTCGAAGGTGCCGGTCGTCGCCGTCGACGCCGGGACGCGGGACCTCGGCGCGCCGGACCTCGGCCCACCGTTCGTCGAGCCCACGTTCCCGGGGCTGACGAGCGAGGTCGAGATCCTCCGCGACACGACGGGCATCCCGCACATCTACGGCGCGACGGACGCGGACGCGCTCTACGCCTCCGGCTACATGCAGGCGACGGATCGCCTGTTCCAGATGGACCTGATGCGCCTGCGCGCGCAGGGGCGACAGTCCGAGGTGTTCGGCCCGTCGAAGCTCGACGACGATCGGATGTCGCGCCTGATGAGCCTCCCGCGCTGGGGCCGCCTCTCGGCCGAGCGCGCGCGCGACGAGAACCCCGGCGACTACGCGCTGATCGTCGCCTGGGTCGCGGGCGTCAACGCGCGCATCGCGGAGGTGCGCGCGGGTACGGCGCCGAGGCCCTACGGCTTCACCGCGCTCGACTACACGCCCGAGGCGTGGTCGGTGCTCGACGCGTTCAGCGTCGGGCACATGATCCTCTTCAGCAACGCGAACACGCTCGAGTACGAGATCCTCACGACGCTGCTGCGCGACTATCTCCCGGACATCGCCGGCACGATCCCGGTGACGCAGGCGCTGACGAACCACTTCGTGCTGCCGCCGGAGGAGCGCCCGCCGAGCACCGCCGTCGCGCCGCTGACCGCGGCCTCCGAGGGCCACGGCCCGCCGCGCGCCCTGCCCGCGGGGCTGCGCGAGCGCATGGCGGCGTTCACGGAGCGCCTGGCCTTCCTGCGCTCGGGCGGCAGCAACAACTGGGCGGTCAGCGGCGCGCACACGGCCAACGGGCGCCCGCTGATCGCGGGCGATCCGCACCAGCCGCTGCAGAGCCCGTCGCTCTTCTGGGCGCAGCACGTCAACAGCCGCGACGCTGGCGGCACGCTCGACGTCGTCGGCTTCTCGTTCGTCGGCTCACCGGGGATTCAGCTCGGGCACACGGACCGCGTCGCGTGGACGGCGACGACGACGTATCCGGACTACATGGATCTCTGGGATATCCGGGTTACACCGGCAGGCGCGAACATCGGCGGAACCCTGGTGCCCGTGCAGGAGCGCCTCGAGGACATCGTCGTCAAAGGCGCCGACACGGAGCACTACCGCGTGCGCGAGGTCCCGGGCTACGGCGTGCTCCTGCCGAGCGACTTCGCGCCGGTGCCGCTCGTCGGGCCTGGGCACGCGGTGCTCTTCGACTGGGTGGGGTTTCGCGCGACGAACGAGGCGAGCGTGTTCACCGAGATCGACCGCGCGCGCACCGTCGAGGAGTTCGACGCGGCGGTCAGTCGCTCAGACATCGCCTCGTTCAATTTCCTCGCCGCCGACGCGAGCGGGCTCGCCTATCGGATTCACACGCTCGTGCCGGACCGCGGCCCGCCGGCGGCGTTCACGCAGCCGCGCTGGGCGATGATGAACGGCGACGACGCGTCGACGTTCTGGACGCCCGACGCGTTCCTCTCGACGGAGAGCCTGCCGCACAGCCGCGGCGGCGCGCGCGGCTGGATCGCCTCGGCGAACAACGACCCGTACGGCTTCTCGTCGAACGGGCGCTACGACGACGACCCGCTCTACTACGGCGTGTTCTGGGACCCGGGCACGCGCGCGCAGCGCATCGAAGAGGAGCTGACGCGGCTCTCGGCGCGCCCGGAGCCGATCGTCCCCGCGGACTTCGAGGCGCTGCAAGACGACACGCACTCGGTCGTCGCGGACCATATGCTGCCGTTCCTCGAGACGGCGATGTCGCACGTCGACACGGACCCGGCGCTCGCGGAGTTTCGCGGACGCGCGGACCTCGCCGCGCTCGCCGCGCAGCTGAGCGCCTGGGATCGCCGGATGCAGCGCGAGTCGTCGGCGGCGGTGGTGTTCGAGGGCTTCATGAATTTCGCGTGCTCGCAGGCGCTCGAGGACGACCTCTCGCTCGTCTATCAGCCGCTCGCGTCGGGCGCGATGATCGCGGTCGCGCGCTACACGATCTTCGCGCTCGAGGGGACGATCCCCGACTCCGCTGGGCTGCTCGCCGAGGGGCGTGACCTGATCCTGCTGCGGGCGCTCGCGCTGACCGCCGACTGGCTCGACGCGCGCTTCGGCGGCACGGACGCGGCGCTGTACTCGTGGGGCGCGCTGCACGGGACGCGCTTCGGCGGCGCGATCGACGGCGACGCGATGCTCGACGGCGGCTTCGAGCCGACGGACGGCAGCCACGGCACGGTCAACGTCTCGGAGACGACGTTCTTCGAGGGCGGCACGCCGCGCGAGCGCCTCGAGTCGCACAGCGGCTCGATCTACCGGATGATCACGGAGTTCGACGCGGACGGCACGCCGTCGGCGCGCGTGCAATTTCCGCGCGGAAACTCGGGCGAGCCGAGCAGCCCGCACTGGGCAGACACCGTCGCCGACTGGCGCGAGGGCGTGTATCGCCCGATGAACTTCCGCCGCGCCGACGTCGAGGGCGCGCTGGAAGAGACGCTGACGCTGACGCCCTGAGGGACGCCTCAGCTCCCGGGGTACGCGTGCGTCAGGCGGATGACCTCGGCGCACGGTCGGCACATCGCGTTGGCGAGCCCCGAGTTGCGGCGCGTGCGGCCCGCGACCGCCTTGAAGACGGGGCCGCTCTCGGTCTCGTCGCACAGGAGGCAAGCGTTGAGCGCGCCGTCGGGCAGGTGATAGGGCGCGCGCAGCAAGCGCAGGCAGACGGCGCCGCACGCCGCGCGCGTGTGCTCGGTGTTGTAGGCCCAGACCTGCGCGCAGGGGCGCGTGAAGCCGAGCCCCTCGAGGCAGGTGACGAGCCCGGGGAAGTCGCCGAGCTGATCGAGCCCGCACTGCCGCACCGGCGCGGTCAGGTCAGGCGTGCCCGCGTACACGGCGAGGTCGGTGAGCGACGAACAAACGCCGCACGCCCCCGCGTGCGTGACGAGCGCGCCCGCCGCCGTCGCGTCCGCCGTCGAGGCGAACGTCGCGACGGAGTACGCGCCGGGCGTGGTCGCGGAGAAGAGCGCCGCGCACACCGTGCCCTCGGGGGGAGGCGGCGGCGCAGGGTCGAGGTAGGGGTCGGCGACCAGCTCGGCGGGGGCGTCGAGCTGCGTCGTCGCGCGCAGCGCCGCGAGGCTCGTCGCGTCCCAGGCGCGGGGTACGAAGGCGTCCGCGCCGCAGCCGCACACGGGCCGACACTGCGTGTCGTCGAGCCCGGTGTTGGCGTTCGGCGCGCCGAAGAGCGCCTCGCAGACGTCGACGTGCGCGTCGCTCGCGTCGACGCCGGAGTCGCGCGGCGCGAGCGGCGCGGTCGGCGTGCACGAGGCGAGCAGGAGCAGCGCCGAGACCGCGCAGAGGCGCGCAGTCTCGAACGCGGAGGTCAGCGGCAGGAGGAGCGTGGGGTCGTGGGCGAGTGCCGCGGCGCGCATCCCGCGACGTTAGCGCGTCGCGAGGAAGCGCTCCGCAGGAAGCGTCTGGCGGAGGGAGGGCTCGTAGTACGCGTAGATCGTCGACGCGGTCGCCGTCGCGTCCACGGGGAGGCTCGGCACGAGGCGGAACGCGAGCTCGCGCGTCTCGCCGGCCGCGAGGCCCATCAGGTAGAAGGTCACGTCCTCGGCGCGGATCTCGTAGCGGCTGACGGCGTCGCGCGCGACGAGCGCGTCGAGGTCGTCGGTGCGGGGGTCGAAGCCGGGCGCGCGGCCGACGCGCACGATCACCTGATCGCGCGAGCCGAGCGCCTCGCCGTTGTGCGCGCGCGCGGTGACCGTCACGGGCGAGCCGACGGCGACGGTGTTCGTGTCGTAGTCGACGGTCAGCGACAGCGG
>CAIUAC010000979.1 GCA_903896985.1 uncultured Sandaracinus sp. | reverse complement strand
GCAGCGGGTCGCCCTCGGCCTCCGCGTGCTCACGCGCGTTGACGGTGCGCGTGCCGTCGCGCGGGCAGGACTTTTCGCCTCCCGTGTACACGGTCCGGCACTGCGGGCAGATGCGCATCGTCGAGGCGCGATGCTAGCACGGCGGACGCGCGCGATTCGCCCCTCGCGCCCTCCGCTCAGAACGGCGCCGCAGCGGGCGCCTGGCAGCGCATCGCGACGAGCGTTCCGCCGGCGGCGTAGGGACGGCACAGCCGGCCCTCGGTGCATTGCGCGTCCGTACAGCAGGCCTGCCCGCAGAGTCCGTTGACGCAGATGCCGTCCCGACACGCGTTGTTGTTGGCGCACGGGGCGCCTACGGCCGCGCCGCCGAGGCCCACCGGCGCACAACGGCCGAGCCAGCTGTTGCCTGCGGCGATGAACTCGCACCGCTCGTCCGCCGTGCACACGGAGGACGAGTCGCACGGCAGCCCGCACCCGTAGATCGTATAGGTATCGCCGGGGAGGCCGCACGATGCGTACTGGTAGAAGCGGCAGACTTCCTCGGGGCTTCCGCTCGCGTCACGACATCCGTCGGTCGACTCTCCGAGGCAGGCGGCGTAGCCGGCCTCGAAGAACGACTGACACGTGCGTGTGGCCGGCAGCGGAACGCCGAGCGCCGAGGCGCGACCGCTCGGCAGGCACGTGCGCGCACCGGACGCCGCTTGGACGCACTCCTCGCTCGCGGCCGCGTTGCACTCGCCGTTGCAGCACGCGCGCCCGCAGATGCCCTTCGGCGTGCCCGTCGGCAGGCCGAGCGCCTCGCGCGCGAGGCAGAAGCCGGTGGCGCACTCGTCATCGACGTTGCAGCCAGCGCCGAGCGGAGTCAGCGCCACACAGGAGGTCGCGGCACCACAGCGCATTCCCATGGCGCGGCAAGCGACCGGGTCGCAGGCGGTGGTGATGCACTCGAGGGTCTCCGGGTCGCAGACCTGACTCGCGGTCGTGCAGCGCTCGGGAAAGACCGTGCAATCGAGGCGGTCGACGCATCGCCCACTGACACACTCGAGCGTGCCATCACAGATCGCATCGTCGTCGGGCGTGCCGCTGGCGGGGCAGCGATTGATTCGGCCATCGCAGAGGTCCGTGGCGCCCGGGTGCACGTCGGGGTTGGAGTCGTCGCAGTCGACGAAGCCCCCGTTGGTGGCCGCGACCTGGAACGTCCCTGGCACGTCCCCGGGCCTGCTCCCGCAGAACGTGAAGCCGTCCCCATCGGCGTCCTGCCCCTCGTCGACGACGCCGTTGCAGTCGTCGTCGCGCCCGTTGCATTCCTCGGGGGCGGGCACGCAACTGCCCTCGACGCATCGTTCATTCACGCACGCGAAGTTCGGCGGGCACGGATCGGGGAAGGCGGGGTCGAGCTGGCAGAGGATGTCACGCTTCTCTGGCGCAACGACGATGCTGCAAGCGCTCGTCAGCCCCGCACACGCGAGCAGCGAAGCAGCGAGCCAAGCGCGCGATCGGTTCAAAGCGCACCTCGAAGGCTGAAGAGCCCGCCGCCCGGGAGCACCGCGAGGTCCACTTGGACATCCGCGTCGGCGCCCGGGTAGCGCTCGACGGTGTGCGAGCGGAGCGCGAAGAGGAGCACGCTCGTCAGCGCCGCGACGCCGCCCCCGATCCAGAGGATATCCGTGACGAGCGCGAGCATATCGGCGCGGTCGGCGATCGCCTGGCGGTCCTCGAAGGTGCCGTCCGAGCCGACGACGAAGTTCCCGGTGCTCTTCTCGGCGCCGAGGGCGAGGACGCCAGTCAGAGTCCCGCCGAGCAGGAGCGCAGCGCTCGTCGACGCGGTGATCCAGAAGGCAGCGTCAGCTACGCCGGGCTTCTCGCTGCGCAAGGGCTGCGGATCGCGGAGCGCGCTGGCGTCGCCCTGGGGCGGCGCAGCGACCTGCGCGCCGACCTCGCCGCGCGCGCCCTCGAGCCTGCGCACGGTGGCCTCGACCCGACCGCGCTCCTCCGTCTCCTCCGGTCCGAGCAGGCGCAGATAGCGCCCGTAGAAGTCGATCGACTTGTCGAGCTCGCCGAGCAGCTCGTACACGCGCGCGACGTTGAACATCAGGTTGGGGGAGGTCGGATCGAGCATCAGCGCGCGCTCGAGCTCGACGGCCGCCTCGCGGTAGCGCCCCTCTTGGTAGAGCTGTCGGCCGTGCGCGTAGAACTCGACCGCCTCCGGCGGAGGCTCGTGCGCGTTGGGCGCCTGGGCGTGACTCGACGCAGGCCCGGCGAGCCCGTCGGCGGGGCCGGCGAGAGCGGCCAGCGCCATGAGCGCGAGCGTGGCGGCGAAGGCCACGAAGTGCGCGGTGCTACGCGTCATCGAGCGCTACCGTACATGGTCGGCGGGGGCCCGCGCCAGCGCAGCGTGCGTGTCTGCGCGCCGGGCGTGGTATCTCGTCCCATGCTCGCCGTCCCCCGCAGCGTCCGCGCGCTCGCGCTCGCCACGCTCCTCGCCGCGCTCACTTCTCCCGGGACGCTCGCCGCGCAGCTGCGCCGCGACACAGGGCCGGGCGCGCCGCCTCCGTTCGCGCTCGCGGCGCCGGACGACGCGCTCGCCGTCGACTGGAACCCCGCCGCGCTGGCGTTCCTACGCACCTGGAGCGTCGCGTACGCAGGCGCCGCGGGCCCAGAGAACGCGGCGCTAGCGCGCGGTGGGCACTCGCTCTACGCCGCGACGCCGGTGCTCTTCGGGGTGTCCGTCGGGGCGGGCGCTTGGTCGCGCGCTTTGCCGGGCGGCGGGACCCTCGGCGCGGGCAGCCTCGCGCTCGCCTGGGCGCCGGACGCGCACTGGGGCTTCGGGGCGGATCTGCGCTTTCTCGTGCAGCCTGGCGGCGGGCTCGGCTCGCTCGACGGGGCCGCGACCCTCGATCTCGCGGCTTCGTGGCGCCCCTCACCAACTCTCGCGGTTTCGTTCCTCGCGCGCGATCTCAGCGCGCCTTCCTACGCGCTCGCGTCGCTCGGGAGCGTGCCGCGCTCGTTCGTGCTCGCCGCGGCGCTGCGCCCCTTCGGCACGAGCGCGCTGACGCTCGACCTCGCCGCCGGCGTCGACACGGACGCGCGCCTCGGGCTCCGCGGCGCGGCGTCTTTGCGCGTGCCGGGCGTCGGTGAGCTGCTCGCGTCGGTCGAGGCGAGCGATCTCGACGGGCGCGAGCCGAGCGTCGTCGTCGGCGCGGGGCTGCGCGTGCAGTGGGATCAGCTCTCGGTCGCGGGCGGCGTGCTCGTCGGGCCGACGGTCGCGGGGGGGCCGGGCGCGTTCTGGTCGGCGCGCCTCGAGGGCGCCTCACGCGCGGGGCTGCCTCGCGAGCGCTACGTCCTCGACGTGCCGATGCGCGTCGACACCGAGCGGCAGCAGATCGCCCTGGTGCTCAGCCTCGACCGCGCGCTCCACGATCCGCGCGTCGCCGGGGTGCTGCTGCGCGGCACGAGCAACCCCGTGCCGATGGCGTACGCGCAGGAGCTGCGCCTGCTGATCACGTCCCTGCGCGCGGCGGGCAAGCACGTGGTCTGTCACCTCGAGTCGGGCACCGGCGGCGAGCTCTACGCGTGCGCGGGCGCGGACCGCACCGTCGTCGACCCGGCGGGAGGCGTGCGCCTCGTCGGCCCCTCGAGCGATGTGCTCCTCCTCGGCGACGTGCTGCGCAGCGTCGGCGTGCGCGCGGACTTCGTGCGCATCGGGCCGTTCAAGAGCGCGGTCGAGCAGCTGCAAAACAGCGCCTCGAGCGGCCCCGCGCTGACCGAGCGCGGCGCGATGCTCGACTCGGTCTACGCGCGCTTCACGAACGACCTCGCGCGCGACCTCGCGGTCACGCCCGCGCGCGTCGCGGAGCTCGTGGACGCGGGGCCGTACCTCGCCGACGAGGCGGTCGCGGCGCACCTCGTCGCCGCGACGGTCGATCCGCACGACCTCGACGACGTGCTCGCGGACGTGATGGGCGCGTCGTACGGGCGCCGCGCCGCGCTGCCGGACGAGGCGGAGCCGAGCTGGGGCGTGCCCGGCCGCGTGGGCGTCGTCGTCCTCGACGGGGACATCGTCGACGGCGACAACGTCGATGTGCCGTTCGTCGGCGTGCACCTCTCGGGCGGCAACACCGCCGTCGCAGCGATCGACGCGCTCGCCGCCGATCCGACCGTGCGCGCGATCGTGCTCCGCGTGGACTCGCCCGGGGGCTCCGCGGTGGCGAGCGACCGGGTGTGGCGCGCGGTCGTGCGCGCGCGGCTCCGCAAGCCGGTGCTGTGCTCGATGGGCGCGGTCGCGGCGAGCGGCGGCTACTTCGTCGCGTCCGCCGCCGACGAGATCTGGGCCGACCCGGCGACGATCACTGGGTCCATCGGCATCTTCTTCGGGAAGGTCGACTTCGCCCCGCTCGCCGCGCGACTCGGCGTCGGCATCGAGTCCTCGGGGCGCGGGCGGCACTCCGGCGCGGAGTCGCTGTTTCGCCCGTTCACCCCGGAGGAGCGCGCGCTGCTCGCGCAGAAGATCCGCATCATCTACCGGCAGTTCCTCTCGCGCGTGTCGGTCGGTCGGACCGCCGCCGGGCACCCGATGAGCGCGACGCGCGTCGACGCGCTCGGTCGCGGGCGGGTCTACAGCGGCGATGTCGCGCGGCGCGAGGGGCTCGTCGATCACCTCGGCGGGCTCACCTCGGCGCTCGCTCGCGCGCGCCTCCTCAGTGGTCTCGGCGACGACAGCGCCGTCGTCGTGCTCCCGCGCCGCCCCGCGACGCTCCTCGACTTCGTGCTCGGCGGCGGCAGCGGCGCCTCGGCAGCGGCGGAGGTGCTGCCCCCCGAGCTGCGCGCGGTGCTCGGTTCCGTCGTCGCGATGCAGGGCGTGCACACCGGCGGCGCGCTCGCGCGGATGCCGTTCGACGTGACGATTCGCTGACTTCGTCGGCGTGAGTGCCTCCGGCGGGCGGCCGTGGGTCGCGGGGCCGCGCGCTGCCCGCTGCCCCCCAAACGGTGGCAGTTGGCGAGCGCATCCAACGGTCAACCGTTGGGGATCTTGCTGCCCCGGAAGCGGCGATTATTGTCAGCTGCATGACCATTGTCGTTGCGACGGGTCGCTCTCGAGGCACCCGACAGCTCGTCGCGCACTGGCTGTTGGGCGTGGGATCCGCCGCGATGTTGGCGGGCTGCGGCGAGGACCGTCCGCCCGCGGCACCGCCGCTCGACCTGAGGGTCACGTTCGACGCGGGCGACGGCGGCGCGCTGCCTGTCGATGGCAACTTCGCCGACGCGCACGTCGAGGACGCGCGGGCCGAGTCGGACCTCGGGACGGCGCTCGTGCGCTGTCGCGCGGCGGGCGAGGTCGCGCTGCTCGACACCTCGACTTGGGCGCACACGGAGGGCGTCGCGGTGACGGCGAGCGGCAGCGCGTTCGCCGTGGCGTTCCCGGCGTTCCGCGCGGATGGCACGAACATCGTCGTCCGCGCGCTCGCCCTCGACGGTGCGCTCGGCCCAGAATCGCTCGCCTCCGGCACCTACCTGGTGGCGCGCAACCCCGACCTCGCGGCGACCGCGAGCGGCGCGCTCACGCTCTTCGAGACCAACGACTCCGGCGGCTATCAGGTCGCGGTGCGCAGCCTCGTCGGGGGCGCTGCCGCGGGCGCGACGCCGACGACGTTGACCTCGAGCGTGGCAGACCTGCCGGTGAATCCGGTGCTCGCGCCGCTCGCTTCGGGGCTCGTCGGCGCGTGGCTGACCCACACCGACGATGGCCTCGGCGCGCGCGGTCCGGAGCGCGCGGTGGTCGCGCTGTTCGACCCGAGCGGGGCGCTCGTCGGGGCGCCGACTGAAGTGTCGACCGCCGCGCCGCCCCGCACGCTGACCCTCGCGCGCTCCGTCGATGGGGCCAGCGCGCTCGTCACGCTCGAGGCGAGCACGACGGACACCTCGGTCGTGCGCCTGCGGACCATCGACGCGGCGGGCGTCGTCGCGACGAGCGCGCTCGACGTCACCGAGGCGCGCGCGATCACGGCGGTGGCCGCGGCGCGGACGGCCGAGGGGACGCTCGTCGCGTGGGGCGAGACGGTCGGCGGAGCTCGCCAAGACGTGCGCCTGCGCCTCGTGTCTCCGGAGGGCTCCCTCGGCGACGAGCGCTTCGCGACGCTCGGCCCCGAGACGGGCTCGACGCCCGCGCTCGCCGTCGGCATGACCGGCGTGCTGCTCGCCTATCGCGGGGGGCAGGGCGTCGTGCGCGGCGTGCGAGCGGTCGCCGTGGATTCGTCCGGCGCGCTCGCCGGCACCGTCGTGACGCTCCTCGCCACGAGCGATGACGACGGGGACCTCGCCGTCGCCGCGAGCGGACTGTCGAGCCTCGCGGTGATCGCCTCCGACAGGGTCGGCGGGAGCGGGCGCGTCCAAGCAGCGGTGGCAGATTGCGGGGCGCCTTGAGGGCCCCCCGGTCGCACCCGCAGGGCCCCGCGCTCAGCGCTCTCGGTGCCGTCGCTCGAACGGTGGGGAATCGCGAACGGCCGACGGTGGCCAATCGGGGGGAGGCTCGCATGAAGGCGCTCTTGGTTGGATGCGTGTGCGCGTGCTCGATCACGGCGACTGCGTGTCAGTCGGCACCGGTGCAGGGCGCCGAGGACGACTCTCCTGTAGTCCTCGAGACCGGAGGCGTCCGCCTGTTCGGCGCGCCGGCCGCCGAGGGCGCTGCGTGCGCGGAGGGCACGCTGCGCGACTGCTACAGCGACCCGGTAGAGGGGCCGACGCCGCAACTCTGGAAGTGCGGCCACGGCCTGAGCGCGTGTGTCTCCGGAGTGTGGGCGCGCTGTGCGATCGACGCCGAGTTTACGATTCCGGTGGTTCACGCGCTGCTCTCGAGCACGACCCCGTGCAGTCCGTGCAACCCCTCCTGCTACACGACGACGGACACTCCGGGCGCCGCCGACCTCGTCCCGACCGCGTCGAACGGCGTGGTCTACGACACCCCTCGGGGCGGGATCTCGCTCCCAGCGAGCACCGCCTCCGCGACGCCGGCCGACGCGGACGGCGACGGCGTGCCGGACGCCGCCGACAGCTTCCCGGCCGACCCAGCGCGCGACGGCGTGCGCGAGCTCGGTGGGTTCTCGTACTCGTTGCCGTACGGCGGCGCGGGTATCACCGGCGGCCTGAGCATCTCGACGCAGGTGCGCACCGCTGATGTGTACTTCCTCATGGACACGACCGGCTCCATGGACGGGGAGATCGCCAATCTCAAGAGCACGCTGACTGGCACCATCATCCCCGCGATCAACCTCGCCATCCCAGACGCCTGGTACGGTGTCGGCTACTTCGACGACTACCCCACATCGCCCTCCACCGCCTACTCCTACGGAGACGCCACCGCAGGTGATGTGCCTTATCGGAACGTCCTGAACTCGACCTCGAGCGCCGCCGCGGCGAACGCGGCAGTCGCGGCGCTCGTGATGCGGGACGGCAATGACACGGCCGAGTCTCAGATACCCGCGCTCTACGCGGTCGCCACGGGTTCGTCGCTCTGGGGTGGGACCCCCGCAGCGCCCGCCTGTTCGGCCGGTTACCGCGGCTATCCGTGCTTTCGACCAGGCACCATTCCGATCATCGTCATGTTCACCGACGCCCCGTTTCACAACGATCCGGGGGCGCTCCTTCCCTATGCAGCGCTGGTCGGGGCGCCCAGCTATGCCGCGACGGTGGCCGCGTTGCGCGCGATCGGCGCGCGCGTGATCACCATCTACTCGGGCCCCGCGACTCGGTGCCTCAACCTATTCTGCACGGTCAGCATCCCCGGACTCGCGCACCCGAACGCCATCGGCGTCGCGACCGGTTCGGTAAACGCCCTCGGCAACGCCGTCACCTACACGATCCCCGCCAGCGGTGCTGGGTTGTCGACGGCCGTCGTCACGTCCATTCAGACGCTCGCCAACTACTCTCGAATGGACATCACGCTCCGCGCGAACGACAACCCGACGACGGCCGTCGATGAGCGGGGCTTCATCGCGTCGATCGCGACCG
>CAIUAC010000978.1 GCA_903896985.1 uncultured Sandaracinus sp. | reverse complement strand
CGGCGGGGGGGCCGCGCAGATGACTGCGAGGGCGCTGCCGTGAGACGCTGCGCGCGGGAGAGCTCCATGACTCGACGCTTCGCTTCGCTCGCGCTTGGTGTGCTCGTCGGCCTCGCTGCCTGCGGTGGGCGCGACCGGACGGGGACGCCCGCGGGCTCGGTCGAGAGCACGGCCGCGACGTGCTCGGACGGGCTCGACAACGACCACGACGGCTTCGTCGACTGCTACGACGGCAACTGCGCGGCGCAGGCGAGCTGTCGCGCGGACGGCGGCACGCCGCTGGACTTCGGGCCGCCGCTCGATCTCGGCCCGACCCCGCTCTGCACGGCGCCGATCGACGTCGTCTTCGTCGTCGACGTCAGCACGTCGATGGGCGACGACCTCGCGCGCGTGCGCACGGGCCTGCGCAGCATCTCGGAGGCCGCGCAGGCGCTGACGGCCGACACGCAGTTCTCGCTGGTGGTGTTCGTCGACAACGCGGTCGCCGAGGCGTCGTGCGCGCCGTTCGCGTCGGTGCCGGACATGGAGGCCGCCTTCGACCGCTGGCGCTCGTTCTGCGCGACCAACGGTCAGCCAGGCGGCGGCAACGCGAACTCGGACTGCGCAGAGAATTCCCTCGACGCGCTCTACCTCGCGGCGACGACCTGCCCTTGGCGCACCGGGGCGACGCGCATCGTCATCCACGTCACCGACGACACGTTCGCCGAACGGCCGGCCGTGCTGAGCGGCTCGGGCTTCGGCGGCGACGGCATCGCGGTCGAGCACACCTACGACGAGGTCGTCGCGGAGCTCCAGCGGCAGGAGATCCGCGTCGGCGCGTTCGCCGCGCCGGGCGCGGGCGAGGAGTGCGGCGCTGGCACGAGCAGCAACGTCGGGCGCGGCTTTCACGAGCCGTACGCCGGGCGCGACTCGCTCCCCGTCGCGACGGGCGGCCAGGCGTGGTCGATCCGCGACGTGCGCGCGGGCACGCTCGACATGGCGACGGCGATCAGTGAGATGGTCACCGCCGAGTACTGCACGCTTTATTGAGCGCGCGCGGCCGCCGACTCGCCGAGCGCCTCGTAGAGGGCGTCGCGCTCCGTGCGGATGTCGCGGAGGATGGCCTCTACCGCGTCGGGGCCGAGCGTCGTGACTGTCGTGAGGTTGTGCGCCGCGACGGCCTCGTAGATGGGGCGCTGCGCCGGCGCCGCGAGGAACGCCTCGACGTCGAGCGTCGCGAGGTCGACGAGGCCGGTGCCGTGCGCCTCATCGGTCGCGCGGACGCTCTCGAGGACGCTGCGGCGCACGAGCTGGATCGTGGGATCCGGGGAGCGGCGGAGAAACGGCACGAGCCGGGCGGCCTCGGAGAGCTCGGGCGGCGCGTCGGGGTGAAACGCCGCGAGGGCCATCCGAGCGCCGCCGCGGGCCCCACCGGCGTCCGCCGGAGCCTCGTCGCGGCGGGTGTGCTCGTCTCGGACGCGCGCCACGAAGCGCTCGAAGTCGAGGCGGCCCAAGCGCAGCCGCGGGAAGAGCAGCAGGCCGATCTCTACCTGCGGGTCCTCGATGAGCGCGGCGAGCGCGTCGGCGGCCGCGACGGCGTCCGGCTCGCGCAGGAGCACGACGCGCTCGCGCACATGGCCGTCGAGGCGGGCGCGCTCGGCCCACGGGCAGAGGCCGAGCCCCTCGACGATCTCGACCTGATACCGCCGGTAGACGCGCAGGGCGGCCGCGACGAGCGCCTGCTCCCGTTCGCTGAGGGCCGACGCGGCTTCGGACACGCCCGGAGCGTGCCACAGGAGCCTCCCGAAACTTTCCGGAATTCGATGTGATCAGATCGAAGCGGACGCTGGTATTGTCGTCGCCCGCGCGGCTCTTGGCCGACGTACCGAGGGGAAAATGGACCGTAATTCCCGTTCCGGCGACACGAAGCAGGCGAAGAAGAACACCCCGGCAAGCAGCTCGGCAGCGCCCGGCGACGAGCGCTTCGCGCAGCTCCTCGGCGAGACGCGCGCGGAGCCGCAGCGCGACGACCTCTGGGACGCGCTCGAGGAGCTCGCCGCAGAGCTGCAGCGACCCGACGAGGTGTCGGAGCTCTTCGTCGCCGCGCTCGAGCAGGCGCTCCCGGCGCCGCTCGCGGTGTCGCTCGGCGAGCGCGCCGCGCGCTTTCACGCGGAGTGGTTCGGCGACGATGCGCCGGCGCTCGTCCGCGTGCTGACGCGCGTGCTCGAGATCGATCCGTCGGCGACCTTCCCGCTCGAGCGGCTCGCCGTCGTGCTGACGGCGGGCGCACGCTGGTCCGAGCTGCTCGCGCTCTACGACCGCGCGATCGCGGCGGCGACGTCTCCTGCGCGGCGCCTCGAGCTCCTCGACGAGGCGGCGAACGTCGCGAAGGACTTCGCGGGCGACGCCGATCGCGCGATCGGCTACCTGCAGCAGCTCTTCACGGCGCGCCCGGGCGATGGGCAGATCGCGTCGTCCCTCGAGCGCTTGCTCGAGCGTCAGGAGCGCTTCCGGGACCTGATCGACCTCTGGAAGGCGCGCATCGAGACGGCGTCGACGCCGCAGGACGCGACGGCGCTCCGCGCGCGCATCGCCGAGTGCTTCCTGATGCAGCTCCGGGATGTGTCGGCTGCGCTCGTCGAGACGCGGCAGCTCCTCGACGAGGGCGACGAGGCGGCGGCGTTGCCGCTGCTCGAGCGGATCCTCGCGGCGCCGGAGGCGAGCGGCGAGGTGCGCGAGCGCGCCCTCGTGCTGCTGCGCTCCCGCTATGAAGAGCAGGGGCGCGAGGCCGACGTCATCCGCGTCCTCGAGCTCGCGCTCGGCCGCGGAGAGAAGTCGGAAGAGCCCGCCCTGCGTCGGGACATCGGCCTGCGGCTCGCCGCCGCTGGCAAGCACGCGGAGGCGATGGAGCAGTTCCTCGCGCTCCTGGCCATCGCGCCCGCAGACCTCGCCGCTGAAGGGGAGCTGCGCGCGCTCGCCGAGAAGACGGGCGCGCACGCGCGGCACGCCGAGGGCCTGATCGCGGCGGCCGAGGCGTCGACGCAGCCCGACCGCGTCGCCGAGTTGCTCTCCGCCGCCGCTGAGGTGCGCGCCGAGAAGCTCGACGACCTCGCGGGCGCGACGACGCTCTACGAGCGCGTGCTCGCGGCGGTGGGCGCTTCGCCGCGCGGGGCCCTGCCGGCGGCTCGTCGCCTCGCGGTGTTGCTCGCCCGCGCGGGCCGTTCGCGCGAGCGCCTCGACATCCTCGACCGGCTCGCCGAGCTCGAGCCGAGCGCGTCCGAGCGACGCGATGTGCTCGCCGAGATCGCGCGCGAGTCGGTCACGCTCGGGGACGCAGACCGCGCCCTCGCCGCTTGGCAGCGTCGCTTCGACGCCGACGAGCACGACCTCGAGGCGCTGTCGGCGCGGATCGATCTGCTCGCCTCCGAGCGGCGCTGGCCGCTCCTCGTCGCGGCGCTGCGCCGCCGTGCGGTCGCGGAAGTGCCCGCCCTGCAACGGCGCGCGGACCTCGTCCGCATCGCGCACGTGCAGGTGACGGAGCTCGGCGAGCCCGAGCTCGCGATGACGACCTGGGCGGAGATCGCCGAGGGCTTCGGCGAGGACGCCGAGGTCGTGGACGCGCTCTCGACGCTCTACGGGATGCAGGAGCGCTACGGCGACCTCGCGGAGCTGCTATCGCGCGCCGGTGCGCGGGACACCGCGCGGGTGACGGAGCTGCTCGCGCGGCTCGGCGAGATCTTGCGCTCGAAGCTCGGCGACACGACGCGCGCGGCCCAGAAGTACCGCGACGCGCTCCGCGCCGACCCGCACCTGGAGCTCGCCCGCGAGGGCCTGCGGGCGCTCGTCGACGACGCCGGCGCGCGCTCGGCGGCTGTGGATGGACTCGTCGCGGCCTACGAAGCGACCGACGACTGGCGCGGGCTGCTCGCGATCCTCGAGGCGCGGCTCGCCGTCGCCCCGAGCGACGCGCACCGCGTCCGCATCCTCACGGAGGCCGCGCGCCTGCGCGAGACGGAAGCGGGCGACGCGGGCGGCGCGCTCGAGGCGACGGCGCGCGCCTTCGTGCTCGCGCCCGACGACCGCACGCTCGAAGACGCGCTGCTGCGCCTCGCCGGGACGACCGGGCAGTACGCGCTCGCAGCGCAGGCCCTCGCGGACGCCGCGGCGGCGAGCACGGCGGGCAGCCCGCGGGCGCTGGCGCTCACGCTGCGACGCGCGCAGGTGCTCGCGGAGCAGCTCGGGGACTTCACGGGGGCGCTCGACGCCGCCGAGACGG
>CAIUAC010000977.1 GCA_903896985.1 uncultured Sandaracinus sp. | reverse complement strand
CGCGCGGCACATTCGACGATGTCCGACCGAAGCGGGGCATCGGCCACGGGCCGCCCCTACGCGTGCTCTTCAGGCCACCCGCGCGCGATGGGTATCACGGGCGCGCGGGCACCCGCGCGGGTAGGTGCGCGGGGAGCTCGTAGATGTGCACCGTGCCGCTCGGCGTGAAGACGAGCCGTCCGCCGAGGTCGCGGAGCCCGCGCTCGATGGCCGCGCGGGGGCGCACCAGGACCCAGCGGGCGCCGAGCGAGCGCACCTCGGCGAGGAACGCCTCCGCGTCGCCGCCGCTCGGCACGTACCGCACGACCGTGTGGTAGTCGTGCGTGAAGACCTCCTGCGGGAAGAACACGCCCTCGTCGTAGAGGACGACGCTCCCCGCCGGCAGCGCCTCCTTCGCGCGGGCGATCTCCGCGGGCCACTCGTAGTCGACGAGCGGCGTCGTCGCGCGCTCGAGCTCGCTCGCCGTCAGCAGCGACACCACGCGCGACCACTCGGGCTGGATCGCGTGCCCCGCGACCTCGCGATAGCCCTGCGCGAGCAGCCCGACGAGCGCGAGCGAGGCGACGAGCGCCACGCGCTTGCGCGTCGTCGCGAGGAACAGCGCCGTCGCCGCGAACATCGCGAAGACGAGCCCCATCGCGAAGCGCGGCACATCCGTCTGCGGTCCGCACACGGCGATGACGGCGAGGGCGACGATGGCGAGCGTCTCGCGCACGCGCCGCCCGCGCAGCAGATCGACGAGCGGCACGAGCACCATCGGCACGAGCAGCCAGCGCCCCGCCGGGCCCCAGCCGCCCTCGTTCGTGTCGGGGCGGAAGAACGTCGCGGGCTTCCACCAGCTCTCGAGCGTCTTCAGGAACGCGTGCTCGCCCTCGAAGAACGCGCGGTGGAGCGGGTAGGCGAGGTCGAGGTTCTCGGGGCCCGCGAGCACCTGATGGGTCAGCGGCACCGTCACCTGGATCGGCCACATCGGGTTCTGGTGCGCGAGCCAGTTGTCGAGGTAGTTCGGCAGCCCGAGCAGCGCGAAGGGCAGCAGGCTGAGCGCCATGCCGCCGAGCACGCGGAAGAAGCGCTGCCGGTCCTGCCAGAGCCCCGCGCCGTAGGCGAGCGCGAAGAACGGCGTGAGCAGCGCGAGGTGAAAGACCGCCGAGAGCTTCGACGCGAGGTAGAGCGAGAGCGCGAGGCACGCGAGCGAGCGGGCGCGCGCCGTGAGCTCGTCGGAGAGGAAGAACACGCCCGTCGCGAAGAGCACCGCGCAGGCGACGTCGTTGTAGCCGGTCGCGAGCAGGAGAAAGACCGGCGGCAGCAGCAGCCAGCCTGACGCGAGCCCGAGGGACGCCGCGCGCGTGGCGCCGACGCGCCGCGACCAGACATAGACGAGCAGCACCCCGACGGGCACGAAGGGCAGCTGCATCGCGTCCTCGAGCACATCGCTGCGCGAGAAGATGCAGAGCCAGACGCCGAGCAGCTCGACGCCGTTCGGGTAGCCCTCGATGTGATGCGCGACCTGCGCGTCGCGGAGGATCAGCGTCGCGTCCTGGATGGCGAAGCTCGCCATCGGGTGGTGGTACCAGATGGCGTCCCACGCCCAGCTCCGCAGCGCCCACACGCGGAGCACCTGCTCCCCGAGGAGCAACAGCCCGGCGGGCACCAGCAAGAGCAGCGGCTCGCGGCTCCGGGCGGCCTCGCGGAACAGGCGCGCGACGGCCGCGCGGTCCTCGCGGAGGACCTCTCGGAGCCCGCGCCACGGCAGCCTCATCGAGGCGACCAAGGCGAGGTTCGCGTAGATGAGCACGACGGCCACGCCGAGCGCGACGCGCGTGAGCAGCCCCGCGTAGCCGAGCCCCTGCATCACGCCCAAGAGCACCGAGAACGAGACGACGCCCGCGACGAGCAGGCGATAGGAGGTGCTGCGATCGCGATGCGTCGCCGCCGCGACCCAGTACGAGGCCGCGAGGCAAAGCGCGCTCAGCAAGCTGCAGACGAGGATGCCCACGCTCCGGGACGGTAACAGTTCCGCTCGGCTTGGGCCTATTACGGCATCGAGCGCTCGAGCCGGAGCGCGCGCCGCAGCCTGCGGGAGAGCACGAGCGCGAGCGAGAGCAGGGCGCCGAGCCCGGAGAGCGCGAGCGACGGGGCGAGCAGCGCCGGGCGGAACACCACCTCGAGCCGATAGCGACCCGCGGGCGCGTCGACGGCGAGCCGCCCGGCGTCCTCCACGAGCGTCCCGCGGCTCGGCTGCCAGCCGGGATCGAAGTTCGAGTTCCAGAGCACGCGCGTCGGCCGCGGCAGGTCGAGGTCCGCGACGAGGTGCGACGGCGTGCGGTGACTCTCGAGCACGCGCGCGGGCGCGGGCACGCGGACCTGCGGCACGTCGCCGACCCAGAGCCCTGGCGCGACCTTCCAGTGCATCCCGAACTCGAAGCAGCTCTTGGTGCCGGCGTTCCTGCGCGGCAGGTGCGCGTACTCGGCGTCGTAATTCGCCACCGAGATCAGGTGAAAGTCGCGCTCCGCGACCTCGGCGCCGATGGGGCGATCCGTCCAGCGGTCGACGATCGAGCGCGTCGCCGTGGCGAGGTCGAGGCCCGCGCCGAGGACGACGAGCCACGCGAGCGCGACGAGCGCGCGACGCCGCCAGCTGCGCGGCACGCCCGCCGTCGCGAGCCGGTCG
>CAIUAC010000976.1 GCA_903896985.1 uncultured Sandaracinus sp. | reverse complement strand
CTCTACGTCGGCACGGCGCGCGCCGAGATCACGCCCGTCATCGACGACAGCACCGAGATCGTCACCGACGACGCGAACGGCAACGGCGAGTACGACGTCGGCGAGGCGTTCCGCGACACGAACGGCAACGGGCACTTCGACGGCGTATGGATGGCGGGCTTCGGCAACGGGCGCGGCGCCATCGGCGTGCATGACCCGCTCTACACGAGCGTCATCGCGCTCCGGCAGAACGACCTCACGCTCGCGCTCGTGTCGATCGACTGCGTCGGCTACTTCAAGGGCGAGATGGACCTGACGCGCGCGCTCGTCGCGGACGCGGACATCGACTACGTCGTGATCAGCGCGACGCACTCGCACGAGGCGCGCGACACCGCGGGGCTCTGGGGCGTCGAGACGGGCTCCACCGGGCTCGACCCCGCGTTCATGCAGCGTATTCGCGAGCAGTCGGCCGTGGCGCTCCGCGCCGCCGTCGCGGGTCTCGAGCCGGCGAACGTCCAGTACGCGACGTTCCGCACGCGCGACATGGAGGGCGGGATGCCGCGCTACGAGGGCGACAACCGCGACCCGATCATCGTCGACGACGAGGTCCGCATCATGCGCTTTCTGCGCGCCGGCTCGACCACCGACACCATCGCGACGCTCGTCAACTGGGCGGCGCACCCCGAGTACTCCGG
The DNA here is from genome assembly GCA_903896985.1 of uncultured Sandaracinus sp. Taxonomy (GTDB): domain Bacteria; phylum Myxococcota_A; class Polyangia; order Polyangiales; family JADJQN01; genus CAIUAC01. The sequence continues at coordinate 6,732 of CAIUAC010000976.1, read as the reverse complement.
CGCGCGCAATCGCCTCCTCTCGAGCGACTACGCGCACGCGCTCCGCGAGGGCGTCTCGCACGGCGTCGACTTCGCCGACGACTCGCGCGACCTGCCGGGCGTCGGCGGCCAGACGACGTTCTTTCAGGGCCCGCTCGGCTCGCAGATCGGCCCGAACCAGATCAACTCGGTCAGCTGGGGGACGGCCGCCGACCCCGACGCCGGCACTCCCGCCGACCCCGCCGCGCGCCCGCTGCTCCCCGAGGACACCATCGAGATCGCGCAGACCGTCGGCTCGCAGCTCGCGTGGGGCGTGCTCCACGCGCTCGGCCCCGACGGCAGCAGCGTGATCGACGAGACGGCCGATCTCGCCTTCAAGAACCGCTACTTCTATCTCGACGTGGAGAACGACGCCTTCGTCATCGCCTTCAACCAGGGCATCTTCGACCGGCAGCTTTACAACTGGGACCCCGAGCACGTCGTCTCGCGGCGCAACACGCCGCAGGTGCTGACGGAGGTCGCCGTGCTCGACATCGGGCGCTCGCGGCTGCTGACCTTCCCCGGCGAGCTCGACCCATGTCTCTTCGTCGGCGGCTATCACCCGGACGGCGCGGGCGTCTATCCCTACACGCCCGAAGGGGTTGACATCATCGACCCGAGCAATTCTAATCCGCCCGATCTGACCGCTGCTCCGGCAGGCCCGTATCTTCGGGAAGTTGCCCTCGCGAGCCGCCCCGGGGTGGAATACGTCTTCGCGCTGGGCCTCACCAACGATTTCCTCGGCTATCTGATTCCGTCCTTCGATTACAAGCTTGCCATGTTGTCCCCGTATTTCGCGGAAGCGGACGGAGACCACTACGAAGAAACCAACTCGATCGGGCCGAGCGGCTGGCCCGCCATCGAAGAGAACGTCAAGGCGCTGCTCGCCGCCCCCTGATTTCACGAGAGCGGCGCACGCGCGCCAAGAAGAGGACTGCACATGAAGACCTGGATGAAGCTCGCAATCGTAGGTGCCCTCGGTGGAGCGCTGCTCGTCGGCTGCGGTGATGACGACGTGACTCCGTCGCCCGACGCCGGACCCAGCGTCACCGGCGTTCGTGACACCATCTTCTATCTCGACCCGGACACCGACGCGCGCACCGAGCTGCCGACGCCGGACATCATGCAGGCCGTGGGCACGACCCCGGGCACCGGCACGGCGGCTGACCGCGCCTGCACGGCGACGAGCGTGCGGCCGTCGGAGACCGGCACGGACCTCGGTGTCGTCATGACGGTGAAGGACTTCGAGTCGAAGGACCCCGTCGACAACGTCCTCGTGCAGTTCTACCGCGACAACCAGCTCCCCGTCGCGGTCGGCGGCACCTTCGAGTGCCCTGCGGCGACGTGTCAGTCGGCGACCTCCGGCAGCGACGGGCTCGTCTCGGCGTTCATGGACACCGACGCCTCCTGGTACGCGTACTTCATCAAGGGCCGCACCGGCCCGACGCCCGCGTCGACGCCCGTCGACACGGCGCAGTACAACGAGGTCGCCGAGGCGACCGTCAACGGCAACAGCGTCGCGCAGTCCACGCTGAACATCATCCCGACCGTCCTCGGCCTCACCCGCCAGGCGGGCACGGCGATCGTCGCCGGCACGCTCTACGACTGCGCCGATGAGCCCGTGCGCGGCCTCGTCGTCCGTATGTTCCGGGAGGACGCGGACGAGACCACCGCGACCGGCGACACCTTCATCGCCGACGACGGCGGACGCACGCGCCCCGGCTACCGCTACTTCGACGGCGACAGCTTCCCCGCGGGCGACCAGCCCTACTCGAACGTCGACGGCCTCTACGCCGCGGCGAACATCCCGGTCGACGCGCCCATCCGCGTCGAGGCTTGGTACAACGCCGGCACCGCCGCCGCGCCCGTGCCGACGATGTGGGGCTGCGAGCGCATCCGCGTCTTCCCGAACGGCGTGACCATCGTCAACATCCGCCCGAAGCGCTCGGACATCACGGGCTGCACGGAGTGACGGGCCGCGCCGAGTGACCAACACGGCAATGAGCTGAACACGAGAGAGGAGACGCGGATGACGCGCCTCCTCTTTTCGTATCGAGTATTCGAGTGGCCCGGCAGGGCTTAGCGGTGGAGGGACGAATGAATCGCCTCGTGCGAGCTGGAACGTGGTTCGGATTGGTCCTCGGAGTCGCGGGTCTGTCGGTCGTCGCCACGGCGTCGGCGCAAGACGCCGGGGTGCGGCGTGGGCGCGCAGGGCGGGCGTCGGCCGATGCCGGCGTCGCGGAGGCGCCGGTCGACGCGGGCGTCGCGCCCGTGGTCGCGGAAGCGGCAGCGCCAGAGGTCGCGCCCGTCGAGCCTGCGCCGCCCGTCGAGGCGGAGCGCGAGATCGCGCCCGACCCAGTCCCCGAACCAGAGCCGCTCCCCGTGGTGACGGCGGCCCCGACGCCGACGCCCGCCGCGTCGAGCGCGCCCTCTGCCTCGCCCGGGCCGGGCGTGCCCGCCGCGGACGCGTCCATCCCGATCCGCTTCGAGCTGCACGGCTACTACCGCGCGCGCCTCGTGTGGACGCAGAACGTCCCCGTCGTGAACCCCGACCCGACACCGGCCGGCGGCGCTGACGGGGCCTTCGCGGGCTTTGGCTTCATGCGCCTGCGCCTCGACCCGGCGATCACCTACGGCACCGACCCGCTCAACCCGATCGCCGCCCTGCGCTTCCAGATCGACTCGCTCGACAACGTCGTCTTCGGCGACAACGCGCGCCTGATGAAGACGCCCCTCTTCACCGAGGGGCCGAGCATGACGGACATCGACGGCGTCGACGTGCAGCCGTTCCGCCTGCGCCGCGCCTGGCTCGAGTTCCTCCTGCCGATCGGGCAGCTCCGCATCGGACGCCAGGGCTCGCAGGGCGGCATGGGCATCCTCTTCAACGACGGCAACGGCTTCAAGACGGACTGGGGCGATCCGCAGTACGGCACGACCTACGACCGCCTCCTCTTCGCGACGCGCCCGCTCACCATCTACAACGTGATCGCGCACGGCGATGCGCGCCCGACGCCGCTGATCCTCGCGATCGCCCACGACTGGCTCGTCGAGGATCCCGTCGGGCTCGACACCTACGGCACCTACCGCGACGACTACGACGGCACGACGGGCACCGCCGTCCCCGGCACGCTCGCGCGCAGCCCGCTGCCCTTCCAGAACGCGATCAACGGCGTCGACGACGTCGAAGAGTCGGTGCTCGTGCTCGCGTGGAACGACCCCAAGGTCAACCCGCTCCGCGCGACGGACGAGCTCTCGCTCGGCTTCATCGGCGTCTACCGCTCGCAGAACGTGACGAGCTCGAGCGTCTACATCGGCGACCTCTTCTGGAAGACGCGCCTCTCGCCCTTCGGCAACCGCTCGCTGCAGCTCGTCCTCAACGGCGAGGTCGAGACGATCCAGGGCAGCTCCAACGGCCTCGGCACGATCGGCGGCAACTTCGTCGACGACCCGAGCGGGCGCCCCACGGGCCGCACCGCGGTCCCCGTGCACGCCAACATCTGGGGCGCCGTCGCCCAGGCCGGCGTCGCGATGGACAAGAAGTGGCTCGCGATGGCCGAGTGGGGCTACGCGTCGGGTGACTCCAAGGTGCTCAGCGACGTCGGCGGCGACTTCACGCAGCGCCCGCTGCACTCCGACTATCACGTCGGCCTGCTGATGTACCCCGTCGCGCTCGCCGCGCTGACCGCCGACACCTACACCGAGTCCGCGCGCCCGCTCTGGTCCCGCGGCGGCGTGTGGAACTCGATGTACCTGTTCCCGCAGGGCCGCTACCAGATCATGAACGGCGTCGAGGTCCTCGGGGCGTTCCTGCTCGCCTGGGCCGACACCCTCAACGACGCGTACCCCAACGCCGCCGACGCGCGGCTGACCGCGCACCCGGGCGCCGCCGACCCCGGTCAGTGCTCGGCGTTCGAGCCCGCCTGCTTCCTCGGCTGGGAGGCGGACGTCGCCCTCAAGGTCACCTGGGGCGAGAACGACATCCTCCGCTGGAGCACCGAGTTCGGCGTGATGGGCGCCGGCGGCGCGCTCGCGCAGGAGCTCCACAACGACCTGCTCTACACGCTCCAGACCCGCATCGCGATGGTGTTCTGAAGCGGGGCTAGTGCAGCACCTTGGGCGGCTCTTCTCTGCCGCCCTCGATCACTCGCAGATGCGCAGGTCGCTTCGCTGGCGGCTTGCGCATCGTGCGTTTGGGGGCCGAGAAGATGCGCGCCCAGAGCACCGCCGCGCCGACCGCGCCCCAGGTGCCGTAGAAGCTGGCCATCACGGCCCCGCGCGTCTGCAGCACGGGGAAGATCGAGAACACGAGGACGGCGAGGAGCAGCTGCCAGCGCTTCGCCTCGAAGCGCCCGAAGACCATCACGCGGTCCCCGGGGGACGCGAAGAGTCCGCCGATCAGCACGCCCCAGAGCACGGGTGAGCTCCCGTAGAGCGGGTCCGTCCCGCGCCCGACGAGCAGCCCGAGCAGCAGCCCGCCGACGAGCGCGCCGACGCCCGCGCCGACGGTGCACCAGCCGAGGAGCGCGAGCGCGTTGCGCGCGCCGTAGCGGGCGTCGAAGGGCGAGATGATCAGGTACGCGAAGAAGAGCGCGAGGGCCGCGTCGAGGATCGCCCCGTCGCCGAACGGGATGACGAGCGGCCACGCGAAGAACTGCCACGCCGTGTGCAGCCCGACCACGCGCGTGTCGAGCGCGAGCACCGCGGCGAAGGGCACGCCGGTGACGCCCTGCGCGATGGCGAGCGCGACGAACGCGCCGAAGAGCACGCCCATGACGAGCTTCGTGAACCGCGTCAGCGGAGGCCAGGACACGCGCAAACTTGTGCGCCTCCCGACTGCGCCCCGCAAGCTCGCGCCCCGCAAGCTCGCGCGCCCCGCAAGCTCGCGCGCCCCGCAAGCTCGCGCGCCGGTGTGCGGCCGCAGAACGAAGAACGCCCCGCAGGCACACGGCCTACGGGGCGTCGTTCGAGCGAGGCCGCCTGCGAGGGCGGGCTCAGCGGGCTCCGTTCAGGAGTTCTTGGTCAGCGCGAGGTTGTAGATCGCCTGCTCGCCGACGCCGACGTCGAGCGTCGAGTCCATGCCGCTCCAGTGCTTGACCCCGCCCGCGTCCGCGCCCTCGAGGTAGACCGAGTACGTGTGGCCGCCCGTGATGATCGCGCTGTCGAAGATGATCTGCGACCCGCACGCCACGCCCGCGGCGCCGCTCTCGGAGACGATGGTCGACGCGCCGCCGGTGATGTCCCGGAGCGTGTAGAAGATCGTCGCGACGCCCGCGCCCGCGCAGTCGGTGTCCGACATCGTCCCGCCGACGACGGTGTCGTAGCTGAGGTTGAGCGTCAGCGACGCCGTCGGCGGGGCGACGACGAAGTCAGCCGTCGCGAGCGTCGAGTGCGTGATGGGCGAGTTGACGACCAGCCCGAGCGGGCTGCTCATGCCGATGTTCGCGCCGGTCGAGTCGAGCGCGCGCCAGAACGTCATGTAGCTGCCCCAGGTGAAGGCGATCTGCGGGCTCAGCGTCCGCGTGTCGAAGCCACCGCCCGCGCACGAGAAGATGAAGCCGGGCTCGGTGTACGTCTCGCCCGCCTGCTGGATCACGAGCTGAACGTTCGCGATGCCGGCCGCGCTGCACGCCGACGCGGTCGCCGCGCCGCCGTTGATCGTCCACATCCCGTCCATCGTGAAGTCGCTGCCCTTCGGGTTGAAGACGGGCGTGCCCGCGACGATGTCGAACGGCGCGAAGGTCGCGATGTCGCCGATGCCGACCGTGAACGAGGAGGTCGCGCCCGTGACGGTGCCGGTGTTCGTGCGGACGATGTAGGTCGCGTCGTAGGTGCCCGCGGCGAGGACGTTCGAGAGGTTGAAGCCGCCGTCCGCGCAGTCGAAGACGAACTCGGCGGGAATGACCGGCGAGTCGAGGCGGTTACTGAACTGAATCTCGACCGAGTTGACGCCCGCCGCGTCGCAGGCGCTGATCGTCGGCACCGCGCCGTTGAGCGTCCAAGAGCCGGTCGCCGAGGCGTCCGTGCCGATGGGCGACCACACGTCGACTGTCACCACGCAGCCCGACAGAACCATCGCCGCGAGAGCCAGCGAACCCACCAAAGACCGACGCATCGTCATCATCTGAAGCCTCCTGCTCGGGTCCATCGGACCCATCGTGCGCCTGAACCAGGCGCGAATAGTTCATTCCAGCGGCGCCGCCCACCGCGAGCCGTACAGACGGCCCCCGCCCCGGTGCCATTCACCGCGGACGTGAGCGCACCCGGCCGCAATGATGCGAAGCCGCGTCGCGCGGGTCAAATCGGCGGGCCGGCGCCGGGAGCCGCCGCCCGTCGCGCGTGAGCCCGCCGGGCTCCGCCGCGTGAGCTACCGCGCGGTCGCGGACCGGCCGCGGGCTTACCTCCTCGAGCGCGTCGGCTGGCACGGCGGGCGACGCGGCCGGGCCTTGGAGATATGCTGGCGCCGCGATGCCAGCGCTCAAGACGACCCTCTGCCCGAAGTGTGGCGCACCCGTCGACCTCAGCTTCGGTCAGGCGAGCGCCATCTGCCCGTACTGCGGCACGAAGTCCTACGCGGCGAGCCCGCATGGGCCGAGTCCCGTCGCCGCGCCCAGCCAAGGCGGACGGGTGATGGTGGTGATGTTCATCGCGCTCGGCGCCGCGCTGCTCATGGGCCTGGTGAGCGTCGTCCTGTTCACGAGCTCGGCCCCGACGACG
>CAIUAC010000975.1 GCA_903896985.1 uncultured Sandaracinus sp. | reverse complement strand
GTGCCCGCGCCGGGCTTGCTCTCCATGCGGATCCGGCCACCGTGCGCGTCGACCAGCCGCTTGACGATCGAGAGCCCGAGCCCCGTGCCGCCGTGCTCGCGCGTCGAGCTGCCGTCCACTTGATAGAACGCGTCGAAGATCTTCTCGTGTTCGCGCATCGGGATGCCGATGCCCGTGTCGGCGATGCGGAACTCGAGCGCACCCCGCGGCAGCGCGAGCAGCACCATCCCATGCGCGTCGTCCGCCCCCCCGCCGTCGAGCGTCGTCGCGCGCACGCCGAGGGTGACGCTGCCGCCCGCCGGGGTGAACTTGATCGCGTTGTCGAGCAAGTTCCCGAGGACCTGCCGGAGGCGCAGCGGGTCCGCGCGGAACGGCGGCAGCGCGGCGTCGTTCGCCTCGATCAGCACGCTGACCTCGCGACGCGCCGCCTGCGGGACGACGGTGCTGCGCAGCTCCTTGAGCAGCGCGAGCGGGTCGACCGACTCGAGCTGCAAGGCGAGGTGCCCCTGCTCGAGCTTGCCGAGGTCGAGCAAGCTGGAGATGAGGCGCAGCAGCAGCTCGCCCTTGTCGTGGATGGTCCCGACGAACTCGAGCTGCTCGGGCGCGAGCGGCCCTGCGAGCCCGGTCGTCAGCATCTCCGAGTAGCCGAGGATCGACGTCAGCGGCGTGCGCAGCTCGTGGCTGACCGTCGCGAGGAAGTTCGACTTGAGGCGGTCGAGCTCCTTCAGGCGGTCGTAGGTGCGCTGCAGCTCGAGGTTCTTCTCTGCGAGCTCGCGGTAGCTCTCGCGCACGCTGAGCAGGTGCATCTCGCTCGTCAGGTGCGTCTTGTGCCCGCTGAAGAGGATGAGATCGAGCATGCCGCGCAAGTGCGCCGCGATGCGCTCGGCGGTCTCGACGCGCACCCGAGGCATCTCTTCGAGCGCCTCCCGCGCGCGCTCCGCGCTGATGCCCTTGTCGATGACGAGGAGGCTCCGGGGCACCTCGCGCGTCTCGGCGGGCAGGTACGGTCCGACGACGAAGCGCCCGAGCGCGCGCCCCTGATAGCGAATCGGCACGACGCGGTAGACGGCGCCCGTGAAGCACGCGTGCAGCGTCCCGCTGTCCTCCTCCGGCAGGAGCCTGCGCACCGCGCTGACCGTCTGCGCGCACGAGGTTCGCCCGCCGATCGTCCCGTTGACGTACCCGCAGAGCTCCCGCTCGACGTGCGCGTCCGCGAGCATCCCGCCGTCGGTCGCGATCACGCGAATCGGCAGCCCGAACAGGTCGAAGAACGACCGGCAGACCTCGCCGAGCGCCTCCCGATCGACGATCTCATCGAGGCGACTGACGTCCCCCAGCTCACCCGGCGTTGCAGCGGCTTCGCTCATCGGCGGGACTCCGGCGGCGGCGTGATGCTGTTGTACGCGCCGAGGTTCAGGTGCCGCGCGATCTCTGCGTGCATCAGCGCGCCATCGAGGCCGAACTTCGCCGCGAAGCCGTGCTCCCGCTCGAGCTTCGCCCAGATCAAGTCGAAGAGCCCGAGGAACGTCTCCGCGACGCCGACGCCGCGCGTCGCGATCGCCTTGTAGACGGGCTCTTTGCCGAGCTTCGCCATCTGCTCGAGCTCCGCGTCGGAGCGAACGTCGGGGAGGTCGCGCTTGTTGAACTGGATGACGAGCGGCAGCGTCGAGAGGTCGAGCCCGTTGTCCGCCAGGTTCTGCCGCAGGTCCGCGAAAGCGGCCGCGTTCGCGCGGGTCTCGGCCTTCTGCGAGTCGGCGATGAAGGCGACGCCGTCCGCCCCCTGGAGCACGAGGCGCCGCGTCGCGGAGTGCATCACCTGCCCGGGGACGGTGAAGAGCTTCAACCGCATGTTGATCGAGCCCTGCTTGAACGTCAGCGGCAGCAAATCGAAGAACAGCGTCCGATCATCCCGCGTCTCGAGCGTCATCAGGCGACCGCGCGCCTCCGGGGTGGCGAGGTGGTGGATCGCCTGGAGGTTCGTCGTTTTTCCGCTGAGCGCGGGCCCGTAATAAACGAGCTTGACCGTGATCTCACGCGTCTGGAAGTCGAGTTGCAAAGGCGCCTCGGACGGACGGTAACCGATTCAAGCGCTCACCGCAGCCGCGTAAGTTGCCAGAGCGTCATTCCGATGATCACCGCCGCGACGCCGATGGCGACCAAGGTCAGGCGCGGCGTGCCCTTCTCGGCCGGCGGCGTCTTGTGCCGCAGCAGCTGTTCCGTCGCGAGCGTCAGCAGCGTCTGCATCCGCCGCTCGGCTCCCGCGGCGCGGGCGGGGTCGGTGTCGAGCACCCGGCGGTAGCGCCGACCGGCTACGGCGAGGCGCTCGCTCGCCGCGCAGAGGGCGAGAAAGCGCTTGTGCGCGTCGTCGTTCTCCCAGTCGGACTCCACCGCCTCCCAGGCGGTACGGAGCTCGGTCGCGAGGTAGCTGTCGTCGTCGTCGCCCGTCACGCGCCGGAGGATAGCGCGCTCGCCGCGCTCCATCGGGGTCGTCGCGCCGGGCGGCGGGTTGGCAGCACCGGGAACTGAACACCCGCGACGTAGGTGTCGTGGCGCCTGCACACCCGTGCGGTCCCGTGGGGCGAAATGCCTTGTTCCGCTTGGGGAATCGCGCACTTCGGCGCCCCGAAAGAAGTTGACAGCACCCGGACCCGGCCCGTAGGTTCGGCCCGCTGGTGGCAAAGAGTGGTAAGAAGTGCCAGCCGGGGCCGGCCAGTGGATCACGGTGGCGGTTCGACCAGCGGATCGAAACGGGGTGAGCGGCAGTGTTCCGAGGACGCTACGAGCACGCGATAGACGGTAAGGGACGCACGTCTCTGCCGTCACGTTTCCGCGAATTTCTCGCGGCCGCGGGAGAGTCGCGTCTCGTGATCACGACGAGCCTCGACCCGTGCCTCGTCGCGTATCCGATGCAGGAGTGGCTCGCGTTCGAGGAGCGCCTCGCGAAGCTCCCGCAGTTCGACGCGTCGGTCTCGATGCTGCGCCGCATCTACGTGTCGGGCGCCGTCGAGGTCGAGATCGACAAGCTCGGACGGTTGCTGATTCCTCAGGGGCTGCGCGACCACGCGTCGCTGACTCGGGACGCGCTCTGGGCCGGCATGGGGCGGAACATCGAGCTCTGGTCGAAGGACCGCTTCGAGGCGCTGCGCACGGGCGCGCTCGCCGACGAAGCGAAGCGCGCAGAGATGGCCCGTCGCCTCGCGGAGCTCGGGCTGTGAGCGCCGCGACGCCCGTGGCTGCGCAGGCGTCCGCGTACGCGCACGAGACGGTGCTCCTCGAAGAGACGGTCGCCGCGCTCGCGCCGCGCTCCGGCGGCCTCTACGTCGACGCGACCGTCGGCGGCGGCGGGCACATCGAGCGGCTGCTCGCGCTCTCGGCGCCTCTCGGCCGGGTCGTCGGGCTCGACCGCGACGAGCGCGCGCTCGCGGCTACCCGCGCGCGGCTCAGTCCCTTCGGCGACCGCGTCGAGCTCGTGCACGCGCGCTTCGGCGAGCTGCGCGCCGTGCTCGAGGAGCGCGGCGTCACGCGGGTCGACGGCGTCATCGCGGACCTCGGCGTGTCGTCGCCGCAGCTCGACGACGCGACGCGCGGCTTCTCGTTCACGCGCGGCGGCCCGCTCGATATGCGCATGGACGGCTCGAGCGGCGAGACGGCCGCGGAGCTCGTCGCGCGCCTCGACGAGAACGAGCTCGCGGACGTGCTCTTCAAGTACGGCGAGGAGCGGCGCTCGCGCCCGATCGCCCGCAGCATCAAGCGCGCCGAGGCCGAGGGGCAGCTCGCGACGACCGACGATCTGCGCCGCGCCGTCGTGCGCGTGCTCGGCCCGCGCAAGCAGGGCGCGAGCGACCCGGCGACCCGCACTTTTCAGGCGCTGCGCATCGCGGTCAATGACGAGCTCGGGGAGCTCGAGGCGCTGCTCGCGGCGCTGCCGCTCGTGCTCGCGGACGGCGGCGTCGCGTCGCTGATCAGCTTCCATTCGCTCGAAGATCGCCTGATCAAGCACACGTTTCGCGGGGACGCGCGCTTCGAGCCGCTGACCAAGCGGCCCGTCGTCGCGGGCGACGCGGAGAGCGCTCGAAACCCGCGGGCCCGCAGCGCCAAGCTCCGCGCGGCGCGTCGAGTGTCCCGCGCAGAAGAGCGCGAGCTCGGGGGGGGCGTCGTGAGGACCGCGAGCAACGGAGTGGCCCAGACGCCGAACGTGCGACGCTCGGCGACGCCGACCGAGCCCGTGCGCACCGCGGCGACGGGAGTGCGCCGGGCAGCGAAGGCGCTCGCCGCGGTGAGGGCGCAGGCAGCGGCGCCCGTCGGGCCGCGCTCTTCGCCCATCGCGGCGTGGCTCGCGCGGCGCTTTCTCGCGCTCTGGGCGCTCGCGGTGCTCGCCACGGCGGCTGCGTTCGTCGCGCACCTCGCGCTCCGCTTCGAGACGGTGCGGCTCGGCTACGACGTCGGCGCGGCGCGGCGCGCGCAGAACTCGCTCGTCGAGCAGCGGCGCCTCCTCTCGCTCGAGGCGGCGACGCTCGGGCAGGCGGATCGCGTCGAGGCGGTCGCGCGCGGCTCGCTCGGGATGGACGTGCCCGAGCCTTCGCGCGTCGTGCCGATGGGCGCCCACGCGTCGCGTCGCGCAGCGGGGAGCGTGCGATGAGGAACCTCGACCCTCGCCGCATCGTCTGGATGAAGGTGCGCATCGCGGTGCTCGCGGTCCTGCTGTTCTCGGCAGGCGGCGCGGTCGCGCATCGCGCGTACCAGCTGCAGATTCAGCAAGGCGTGGACCTCCGCAAGCTCGCGGAGGACCAGTACCTGCGCGACATCCGCCTCGCGCCGAAGCGCGGCACGATCTTCGATCGTCGAGGCGCGCCGCTCGCCGTGAGCGTCGACGTCGACAGCGTGTGGGCCAACCCGCGGGAGCTGCGCTCGCTCGGGGGCGATCCGATGGCGAACGCGCTCGCCCTCGCGCGCGTGCTCCCTGGCGTCGACGCCGAGTCGCTCGCGCGCAAGATGGCGTCGGACCGCTACTTCGTGTGGCTGCAGCGTCGCATCACGCCGCAGCAAGCCGCGGCGGTGCACGCGCTCGCGCTGCCGGGCGTCTCGATGTCCCGCGAGGCGCGTCGCTACTACCCGAACCGCGACCTCGCCGCGCACGTGCTCGGCTTCGCGGACATCGATGGGCTCGGCATCGAGGGCATCGAGCGGCAGTACGAGACGCAGCTCCGCGGCAGCGTGTCAGCCGTGCCCGCGATCCGCGACCGACGCGGGCGCGTCGTGTTCAGCGAGCAGCTGCTCGACGACCGCGCGGCGCAGGGCGACGACCTCGTGCTGACGATCGACAAGGCGATCCAGGTCGTCGCCGAGAACGAGCTCGCGCTCGCCGTGCGGACGAGCGAGGCGCGCGCGGGCAGCGTCGTCGTCATGGATCCGCAGACGGGCGAGCTGCTCGCCCTCGCGAACTACCCGACGTTCAACCCCAACGACCCCTCGAACGCGACGGCGATGGCGCGCCGAAATCGCGCCGTCACCGACCGCTACGAGCCGGGCTCGACGATCAAGACGTTCACCGTCGCGGGCGCGCTCGCCGCGGGCGCCATCGCCCCCGAGCAGCTGATCGACTGCGAGCACGGCGCGATGCGCGTCGCCGAGTACACCATCCACGACTCGCACCCGTGGGACATCCTCACGCCGGCGCTGATCCTCGCGCGCTCGTCGAACATCGGCACCGCGAAGATCGGCGCGGCGCTCGGTCGCCCGGGGCTCTTTCGCACGCTTCGGCGCTTCGGCTTCGGGGAGCTCACGGGGATCACGCTGCCCGGCGAGACCGCGGGCATCCTCCGAAATTATAGGCGTTGGTACGATATGGACGCGGCGACGATCGCGTTCGGTCAGGGCGTCAGCGTCACGACGATGCAGCTCGCGGTCGCCATGAGCGCGATCGCGAACGGCGGTCAGCTGATGGAGCCGATCCTCGTGCGCAGCGTGCGCGACGGACGCGGCGAGGTCGTCGAGGAGACGCTCCCGCGCGTGCGTCGGCAGGTCGTCCCCGCGGGCACGGCGCGGCTCGTCGGCGACATGCTGACGGCGGTCACGGGGCCCGGCGGAACGGGCGTCGAGGCCGCGATCGACGGCTACCTCGTCGCCGGCAAGACCGGCACGGCGCAGAAGGCCGACTACGTCGCGGGCGGCTACGCGGCGGACCAGTGGATCGCGTCGTTCGTCGGCTTCGTGCCCGCCGACCACCCGCGGCTCGTCATCGCCGTGATGATCGACGAGCCCGTGATCGAGCACTACGGCGGGCTCGTCGCCGGGCCGGTGTTTCGTCGCGTCGGCGAGGCCGCGCTGCGACACCTCGGCGTGCCGGCGACGGACGGCGGGCAGATCCTCGCGCTCCGAGCCGCGGCGACGCGCGACGCTGCGCTGCGCTCACGACAGGAGACGGAGTTGGCGCGCACCGCTTGCCGCGAGGCGCGGCGCGAGGGGCACGCGTGCGTCGAGCCTGCGCCCGTCGCGGCGGATCTGCCGGCGACGCCGATCGACGATCTGACGCCGGCCGAGGGCGAGACTCGCGTCCCCGAGGTCGGTGGGCGCACCGCGCGCGCTGCGCTCGTCGCGCTCGCCGCCGCGGGGTTGGTCGGCGAGCTCGAGGGGAGCGGGGTCGTCGCCTCGCAGGCGCCTGCCTCGGGCGAGTTCGTGCCGCGCGGGCAGCGCGTGCGCCTCGTCCTCGCGCCTCGCGCGCTCGCGGGCGACGAGCCCCCGCCGCCTGCCGGGCCGAACCAAGACGATCGCACGCTCGCGACGGCCGTCGACGTGCTCCCGACGCACGCGCGGGTGCCCCAGTGAACGCCGCTGTCACGCTCGCAGACCTCGTCCGCGAAGGCGTCGCCGGGCGGGTGCTCGGGGAGCCGCGCACCGCGCTCAGCGGCGTGCACCACGACTCGCGCGAGGTGTGCCCGGGGGACCTCTTCGTCGCCATCCCAGGGCGCGCGTCGGACGGCGCGCGCTTCGTGCGCGACGCGCTCGCCCGCGGCGCGGTCGCCGTGCTCACGCAGGAGGCGCTCGCCGACGTGCCCGTGCCGCAGCTCGTCGTCGCCGATGCGCGCCGCGCGCTCGGCCTCGCGGCGTCGGTCGTCTATCGGCATCCGACCTTCGCGCTCGACGTCGTCGGCATCACGGGGACGAACGGCAAGACCACGACGGCGTACCTCGTCGAGCAGGCGCTCGCGGCGTCGCCGAGCGCCAAGCCCGCGGTCCTCGGCACCGTCGAGATGCGCGGCCCGGGGTTCTCGCGCTCGACGCAGCACACGACGCCCGAGGGCGACGAGATCGCGCGCTTCGCTCGCGAGGTGCTCGACCTCGGCGCGACGCACCTCGTCATGGAGGTGTCGAGCCACGCGCTCGCGCAGCACCGCGTCGACGCAGTGCGCTTCCGCGTCGCGGCCTTCACGAACCTCACGCAGGATCACCTCGACTTCCACGAGACGATGGCGTCGTACGCCGACGCGAAGGACCGACTCTTCCTCGAGCTCGGGCCGGGCGCGTCGGTCGTCAACGTCGACGATCCGCACGGCGCCGCGCTCGCCTCGAAGCTGCACGGGCGCAACCTCTGGCGTTGCTCGCGCCGCGCGGAGACGGACGCCGAGGTGCGCGCGCTCCGCTGGAGCATGGACGCGTCGGGGCTCGTCGCGGAGGTCGCGACGCCGCGCGGCGAGGTCACGCTGCGCAGCCCGCTCCTCGGCGCGCACAACGTCGAGAACCTGCTCGTCGCGCTCGCGTGCGGGCTCGCGCTCGGGCTCGAGCTGCACGCGCTCGCCGCGGCGTTGTCCGTGGCGCCTGGCGCGCCGGGGCGTCTCGAGCGCGTGGAAGATCCGCGCGGCGTCGCCGTGCTCGTCGACTACGCGCACACGCCGGACGCGCTCGAGCGCGTGCTCGCGGCGCTGCGTCCGGTGACGCCGGGGCGGCTCCTCTGCGTGTTCGGCTGCGGCGGGGACCGTGATCGCGGCAAGCGTCCGCTGATGGGCGAGGCGGCGGGACGCGGCGCGGACGTCGCGCTCGTCACGAGCGACAACCCGCGCACCGAAGAGCCCGCGGCGATCCTCGCCGAGATCGCGCCGGGCGTCGTCCGCAGCGGGCAGCCGCTCGTCGACGTCGCCGCGCTCGCGGACTGCGCGCGCGGCTATGCGCTGCTCGTCGACCGGCGGCAGGCGATCCGCGCCGCCATCGCAGCCGCGCACGCGGGGGACACCGTGCTCATCGCGGGCAAGGGGCATGAGGACTACCAGATCCTCGGCACGACGAAGCATCCGTTCGACGACCGGCTCATCGCGCGCGAGGCCATCGCCGCGGCGTCGAGCGCGGCGTGCGAGAGGGACGCCTGATGGCGACGCCGATCCCGACCAATTCAGCTCAGTTCACGCTCGACGAGCTCGCGCGCGCGACCGGCGGAGCGCTCCGCGCGGCCGCGGCCGACGCGTCGGTGCGCGGCGTCGTCATCGACTCGCGCGCCGTGCAGCCCGGGACGCTCTTCGTCGCGCTCCGTGGTGAGCGCCTCGACGGTCACGCGTACCTCGCCGCCGCGGTCGCGCTGGGCGCAGCCGCGTTGCTCGTCGAGCGCGGGCGCGAGGTGCCGCTCGACGTCGCC
>CAIUAC010000974.1 GCA_903896985.1 uncultured Sandaracinus sp. | reverse complement strand
TGACGCCGTCGGACGAGACGAGGTGCACGAGGGAGCTGCGCCCATCCTTGTCGATCGCGCGCACGACGAGGTGCCATTGAGGGTCCGCGTCGCTCGGCCCGAGCACGGAGGGCCCGTCGACGCGGTCGATCGTGTCGCCGAGCGCGGCGGGAGTGAGCGCGTCTGCTCCGAACGTGAAGGTGTCCGCGCCTCGGGCGGCGTACGCGTAGGCGATGGCCCCGCGGTCGGTCGCGACGTAGAGGCGCCAGCCCGAACCGTCCGGCAGCGCGACGAGCTCCGGGTCGTGGAACGTGCGCGAAGAGTCGTTGATGGCGGACGTCATGTAGCCGCCGACGAGCGCGTACGTCGTGCTCGGAGAGGTGCGGCGCGCGAGGACGACGAGGTCGTTCGCCTCGAACGCGAGCAGCGACTCTCCGCCGAGGTCGGCGACGCTCGGCGCGCTGACGGGGGGCGCGGTGACGGGCGGCGTGACCATGCTGTCGCCGAGCGCGAGCGGCGCGCGCTCGGTCCAAGTCGCGGGCGCGTCGCAGATCGACGTGGACGCGGTGAGCGCGAGGACTTTCGCGTTGTCGCCGTCCGCGCGGTTCATGTTGTGGCCCCACACCACGACGTGGAGGTCGCCGCTCCGCTGCACGCGACCGCTCAGCGAGGCGAACGTCCCGCCCGTCACGGTCACCTCGCCCGTGGGCGACAGTGACAGCGCGAAGTCGATGCCCGGCGTAGGCGGGATCGCCGGTGCGACCTCGGCGTACGCCGCCACCTCGCCGTTGAGCACGAGCTCGACCCGATGACGCGAGGCGTTGGCGACGAAGCCGACGAGCGCGCGCACGTAGCTGCGATCGCCGTAGCTCGCCGCGGTGGTGAGGCCCACGGCGGCGGACTCGACGCACCCAGCGAGGCAGTCGCCGCTCGGGAGGCTGAGCTCCCCGGTCAGGGTGATGGCACGTCCTGGCGCGATCGGCGCGTTGACCACGACACCGCTGTCGTAGCTGAGGTCGTCGTTCGAGCAGAAGAGCACGCCCCCGACGAGGGTGGGCAGCGGCGCGCCGAACGCGGTCACGTCGGACCTCGCGGCGACGTCCGCGCAGATGCCGTCGAGCGCGCCCGTGCAGTCACCGAACGCCAGCGTCGCGACGGTGAACGGCGACGAGCAGCACGACGCACCCAAGCGCCCGACGCAGCATGAGCCGAAGTCCTCCTGACAGCTCGCCGCGGCGCAATCGACGACGCTGTCGTCGTTGTTGTCCTGCCCGTCGAAGCAGTCCTCGCGTGCCAGGGTGCTCGCTGGCGCCCCGTCAGCCGGGCTCAGTCCGAGGATGCCGGCGTCGTTGGGGTCGCCGGCCTCCCCCGCCCAGTCTGGGACGCAGGCGTCCACTTCGTCACAGACGCGCGCGGTCAGCGAGCCTGAATTGTTCGACGAACAGCCCGCCGCGACGACGCCCAGGCCCGCGATCAGCCAGCCGATGCGTTGGAACGGATTGGTGCGTGTCATGGAGTAGGAGTTCCCCACCATCGTTGCTCGAGCGTTTGCGAG
>CAIUAC010000973.1 GCA_903896985.1 uncultured Sandaracinus sp. | reverse complement strand
CGGCAGGCGCACCGGCACGGGGTCGCTCGCGAGCGATTCGCCGCTCGGATTCTGCGGGTCGCCAGCCGGGAAGACCGCGGCGACGCGGTAGGTCCACACGCCCGCGCCGAGCCCGGTGCCCATGCCGCGCCGCGCGGAGATGTCCATGACGACGGGCGCCTCGCTCGGGTCGAGGATCTCGGCCCTCGAGACGGTCGAGACCGCGCCAGCGCCGTCGTGCCCGCCGACCAGATAGAGGAAGTTGCCGACCCGCGTGACGCGGGCGAGCGTGCGCGCCGTGGGCAGCGCGTTCGGGATCGCGAACCAGCCGCCGAGCGCGCCGAACGGATCGACGGACGCGGCCTCGGTCGTCGCGAACGCACCCGCCGTCGTGCCGTCGTCGCCGCCGAGCGCGTAGACGAAGCGCGCGGCGCGCGTCGCCCGACCTGCGGTGACCGCCGGCGCGCGGCGCGCGGTCGAGAGCGAAGTCCCCGCGCGGAAGGGCTGGAGGTTCGACGCAGGCGTGGTGATCGCGACAGCGCTGTAATCGCCGTAGGTGCCGTCCGGGTTCGTCAGGCGCAGCACGCACACGGTGCCGGCCGACAGCGGGCTCGTGTCGAGCGTCACGCTCGCCGTCGTGCCCGTCGACGCCGACACGGTGCCTGCGACGGTCGAGGTCGCGCCCGCCGCCGTGCGGCAGGTCCACTCGGCGGTCGGCGCCGCGAAGCCCGTGCCCGTGACGGCGATCGTGCGCACCGCGCCGGAGTCCACCTGCCCGGGCGCGACGCCATCGAGCACCGGCGGCGCCGCGCTCGTCACCGTGAAGCCGCGGTCGAGCAGGCCGACCGTGCCGTCGGGGTTCACGACGATGACGTCGTACACGCCGACAGGCAGCCCAGGCGGCACCTGCGCGGTCAGGCGCGTGGCGTCGACGAAGCCGACCGAGAGGAGCGGCGTCGCGACCGTCGAGGCCGACGGCAGCTCGGGGTTCAGGTAGACGCGCGGCGTGCTCGCGAAGCCTGTGCCGTAGAGCGTCACGGCGGTCGGCTCGTCGCGCCAACCGAACGGCGCCTCGACGCGGTCGACGGCCAGCGAGAGCGTGTCGGTGACCGTCAAGCCGGCGGGGAGGAGCGCCGGGCAGCCGTCCGCCTCGATGGCGACGTCGTAGGTGCCAGCCGCGGTGCCGGCCGGCAGGAGCGCTTGAATGCGCCCGCGCGCGTCGCGCGTGAAGGCGAGCGCCGTCGCGTCCCCGGCGGCGGAGGTGATCGTGACGCCGGTGATCGTCGTCGAAGCTGTGACGCCCGACGCGTAGAGCGTGAGCTGCGTCGTGATGCCGCCGTACGCGACGCTCGGATCCACCCAGAAGAGGATCGGGCCTTCGACCACCGTGAGCACGCCGGAGAGCGTGTCGTCGCAGCCCTCGGGGTTCTCGATCGTCACGTCGTAGAGGCCCGGAGCGTAGAGAACTGCGTCGCGTACGCGCCAGCTGTGGTGCGCGATACGCACCGGGACGCGCGCCTAACACGACGCGCTCGAACGT
>CAIUAC010000972.1 GCA_903896985.1 uncultured Sandaracinus sp. | reverse complement strand
GCGTGCAGCGCGAGCGGCAGCTCGTAGATGTAGTTCACGTCGGCGTTCGCGATGACGGCGTCGACGGAGACGTTCGTGAAGTGCGCGATCTTCTCCTTGAGCTCGCGCGTGAGCGGACGCTCGACGCGGCACACGAGGATCTCAGGCTGAATGCCGAGCCCGAGCAGCTCCTTCACCGAGTGCTGCGTCGGCTTGGTCTTGAGCTCACCCGCGGCGGCGATCCACGGCACGAGCGTGACGTGCACGCTCACCGAGTTACGCGGCCCGAGCTCGAGGCGCATCTGCCGGATCGCCTCGAGGAACGGCAGCGACTCGATGTCACCGACCGTGCCGCCGACCTCGACGATCGCGAGGTCCGCGCGCGAGCCCGCGTCGTACACGCGCGCTTTGATCTCGTCGGTGACGTGCGGGATCACCTGGATCGTCGCGCCGAGGTACTCGCCGCGGCGCTCCTTCGAGATGACCGCGTCGTAGATGCGGCCCGTCGTGAAGTTGTTCGCGCGGCGCATCTTCGCGGAGGTGAACCGCTCGTAGTGCCCGAGGTCGAGGTCCGTCTCGGCGCCGTCGTCGGTCACGAAGACCTCGCCGTGCTGATACGGGGACATCGTGCCGGGGTCGACGTTGATGTACGGGTCCATCTTGATGTGCGTGACCTCGAGGCCCCGCGCTTCCATCAAGGCGCCGATCGACGCGGCCGCGAGGCCCTTGCCGATCGAGCTGACCACGCCACCGGTGACGAAGATGTACTTGGTGTGCTTCGCGCTCATCGGCTGACCTCTCTGCTCTGGCTGCTCCCGTCAGGGAGCAGGCGCCGCTGCCCATGCACGAAGTCGCCCGCAGCCGCCAGGCGAGATGGGTAGCGCATCCGCCGGACGAGGCGAAAACGGCCCACCGCGGAGGCGGTGAAGGTGTGGTTCGGGGTGAAGCCGCGACGAGGTGAACTTCCCTCGAATCACGGGCCACGACTGTATGGGCGTGCAGCGTTCGTGTCAACGCCGAACCCGGATATCAAGGCCGCGCCGATGTTCACCACTTGACCAGTCGGGATTGGCGTGTTTCTCTTTGACCCATGGAACTGTCGTCTCTTCTGGGGCCCCTCGGCGGCGGCGCGCTGCTCGGCGCGGGCGCGGCGGCGCTGCTCGTCGGCGGCGGGCGGCTCGCCGGCGTCAGCGGCACTTTCGGGGGCTTCGGCGCAACCGATGAAGTGCACAGTCGTGCCGACGAGGGCTTTCTCGCGCAACGCGGGCTGGACGGATTGCTCAACAAGGGCGTTGAGTGCGGCGGAGAGGGCATTGAATTCCTGCAGGCCCGGAAACGCGTTTACGTCGAGGAGGCCGCAGCCGTCGCGCACGGTGTTGCCGAAGACGGGCCCGAGGCGGAGCGCGACGATTTCAGTTTCGGCGCCGTCGGGAGCGATGCGGAGATAGTTGCGGTCGCGGGACACAACCTTGCCGTTGCCGCGCACGACGAAGTAGGCGGTGCCGAGGCCGGCGGCTTTGGCGAATTTAGTTTTCGCGGTGTCCGCGTTGGCGCGGATGGCGGCGGCGAGGGGTTTGAGTTCGACGGCGCGCGAGATCGCGAGGGGCAGATCAGTTTTCCAAAATTTAGCGGCTGCGGTGACGGGATCGAACGCGGTGGGAGCTGACACGGCAGCAGTCGCAGCAGTCGC
>CAIUAC010000971.1 GCA_903896985.1 uncultured Sandaracinus sp. | reverse complement strand
GCTTCCGGGCTCGCTCGCTGTTCGCCGTCAGTCCGAGAGCAGCCTCGGCAACGACTTCACGATCTTCATCGTCTCCAGGCTGACGGTGATCACCCGCAGGAGCAGCGACAGCGGGTACCGCGCATCGCCCACGGTCTCCGTCGCCCAGGCGTTCGCGTCCTTCACGATGCCGCTCGCCTTGTCGGTCGTGACGCTCTGCCGCTCCATCACCCACTCGATGGCCGATTTCCCGTTGACCACGTACTCGTAGGCCGCGAGCGGGATGTCGCGCACGGTGAAGTGGTCGTTGTAGTGGACGACCGAGCGGTCCTTGCCCTTCCCGAAGCGCATCTTCTCGACGCGGTAGTGCGCGGCCGTCGGCTTCGCGGGGCCCTCGACCTTCGCGGGGTGCTCGGGGACCTTCTCGTAGCCCACGTGCAGCTCGCCGAGCTCACGGCCGGCCTTCGAGAACGCCCAGAAGTCCGCCGCCGTCTTCACGCGCGGGATGCGCGGCAGCTCCTTGCCGAGGTTGTCGGCGTAGCGCTCGCGGTAGTCGGGCGAGTGGAGGAGGCCGTAGACGTAGTAGAAGACGTCCTCCTTCGTGATCGCCTCGGCGGGGTGGGCCTCCGCGAAGTGCGTGCGTGCCGGGCGGGTGCGTGAGTGCGTCGCGCCTCAGACCGCCGGGCCGGCGGGCCACGCGCGGTCGCAGAAGAGCGCCCGCTGAAGCTCCTCGAGCGCGCCGACGTCGAGCCGGGCGAGCGAGGCGCGTCGCGCATCGTCGATCGGGACACCGATCGCCGCGCAGAAGGCCTCGATCGTGGAGCGCAGCGCCTCGGCCTTGCCGATCTCGATCCCCTCCTCGCGCGCCGCCGTGAGGTTGAGCCTCATGTTGACCGCCGCCATCTCGCGCAGCCGTGCGAGCTCGCGCGCGGACGGGTCCGCCGAGACGCGGTCGAGGATGTGCTTCGCCTTGTCGATTGCGGGGCTCGTCATGGCCAGTCTCGTCAGCTCCTCGTCGGTCGTCGCCTTGAAGAACCTGCTCCACGTGAGCAGATCCCGCTCTTCGGATCGTTCGTCGGCCGTAGCGAGAGCGAGCTTCGGCAGCTCGATCACGTGCAGCTCGATCGCGTCGGAGAACCGTTCGCGATCGTGGATCTCGAGCAGGTGGAACGTCGAGTGCAGACGCTGCCCCTCGAGCTCGGCGTAGTCGAGGAAGAGCACCGAAATCGCGCGGCGCAGCTTCTTGTAGTCGTCGCCGCGGTCGAGCTCCGAGCCGAACAAGCGCGCCCAGTAGTAGAGGGCGCGCTCGCGGAAGGCGGGATGCTTCTGCGCCTGCATCTCGATGTCGAGGTGGGTGCCATCCTCGAGCACGGCGAGAAGATCGAGCACGACGCCGCGGTCGAGCACGTCCTCGCGCGGGATCTCCGGGTTGAGGACGGTGACCTTCGCGAAGGGCGACCGCGGCCGCAGGACGGCGGTGAGCAGCGCGAGCAGCACCTCGTGGCTGTCCGGGCCGCTCGTCAGCAGCAGCTTGAATACGACGTCGAGCGTCGGATCGAGCGTGCGCCGCGCGGACATGAGGGAAACGTAGCACGCCGACAGGACCCTGGCCCCGGGCGCGGTTCCTCGCCCACGACGACTTCCTCGCCTTCTGTCGCGCGCACGGCCTTCGCACGGTGCCAATCGAGCGCGAGGTCCGCGGCGAGGAAGCGGCGCGCTTCGTTCACGCCCTCGACCGCTGGCTGGACGCGGCGGACTCGCCCACGGTCGACGACGAGGAGGCGCCCCGAGAGCGGTGCGTCGCCCACGGTGGCCAGGAATGCGTCGAGCGCGGTGTCGACGTCCGCGGGCGTGAGTCGAACCGGCAGCCGCAGGACGACGACCCCGGCGTGGCGCTCGGGCCGGTGGCGCATCGGGTTCGCGAAGTCCGTGTCGAGCGTGACGAGCGCCCGCCCCTCGGGGGTGCACACCCGCAGGAGAGCGAGTGGAGGAGGCCGTAGACGTAGTAGAAGACGTCCTCCTTCGTGATCGGCTCGGCGGGGTGGGCCTCCGCGAAGTGCGTGCGTGCCGGGCGGGTGCGTGAGTGCGTCG
>CAIUAC010000970.1 GCA_903896985.1 uncultured Sandaracinus sp. | reverse complement strand
GGCTGCACGCGCTCCTCGACGGGCGGCGCTGCGCGCGGCGTCGGAGCCGTCGGCGGCCGCGGTGTCGCGGCCGGCGCGTCGCCCGCATGGTCGCCCGAGCCGCAGCCCGCGCCGACGAGGAACACCAGCAGCAGGCAGGTTCGCATCGGCCGCCAGCATAAGGCCATCGGCGTGCCGCACACGCAGCGCGTGCCGCGAACGTCAGGCGCGCCGTCGTCGGAGCGCGCCGTGCTCAACGCCTGCCCATGCGCACCAGCCGCCCCGGGCGCAGCCCCGTCAGCGCGTCGTTCTCCGCGATCAGCGTGCCCGCGACGACGGTCGCGCGATAGCCCGAGACCGGCTGCAGCAGGCGCTTGCCCCCCGCCGGGAGGTCCGCGACGAGCCGCGGTCGAAAGAGCCGCAGCCCGTCGAAGTCGATCACGTTCAAGTCCCCGCGCAGCCCGACGCGCAGCTCGCCGCGGTCGTGCATCCCGAGGTGTCGCGCCGTGTCGCTCGACAGCATCTGCACCGCGCGCTCGACGGGGATGCGCCCAGTCGCGCGGTCGCGGCACCAGTGCGAGAGCAAGAACGTCGGGAAGCTCGCGTCGCAGATCGTGCCGACGTGCGCGCCGCCGTCCGCCAGCCCCGGCAGCGCGAGCGGGTGCATCAGCATCTCGCGGACCGCGTCGAAGTTGAGGTTGCAGTAGTTGTAGACGGGGAAGTACAGCAGCTCCCGCCCGTCGTTCTCGAGCATCGCGTCGAGGATCTCCTCGAGCGCCTTCACGCCGCGCCGCGCCGCCGTCGCGCCGAGCGACTGCTCGGGCGTCGGCTCGTAGTTCGGCTGCTCGCCGAGCCGGAAGATCCGAAACGCGATCAGGTCGATCATCGACAGCAGAATGTCCGCGAGCGGCGGCACAGAGGAGCCATCGCCCGCGACCTTCTCGCTCTTCTCGGAGAGCAACTGCGCGCGAAACGCCGGCTCGCGCAGCTGCGCGGCGCGCTCGGCGACGGGCAGGTGCGCGATGCGCTTGTAGCTCGGGTAGCCGATGAACGGATGAAACGTCGCCTCGAGCCCGAGGATCACGCCGATCCCACGCGGCGCCACCTGCACGCGCGTGACGAGGCCGCGCGCCGTCGCGCTCTCGGCGCGCGCGAGGATGCGACGCCACTGCTCGGTGTCCTGATCCCGCTGCATCAGCGAGATCGACAGCGCGTGCCCCGGCGCCGCCGCCGCCATCGCCTCGAGGAGGTCGTACTCCGCGTCGAAGCGGTCCCGTCCGGCGGCCATGTCGAAGTCCGACACCGCCTGCAGCACGCCGTGCTCCAGGCCATCGAACGCGCGCGCGAGGCCGATCAACTCGCGCGCGCCCACGTCGGCGGCGGGCGTCGACGCCCCGGAGCGCGAGCGGTGATTGTCGCTCCGACCCGTCGAGAAGCCGACCGCGCCCGCCTCGAGCCCGCTCCGCAATTCGTCGCGCATCGCCGCGATGTCGTCGTCGGTCGCGACCTCGCCGCGAATCCCACGCTCGCCCATCACGAACACGCGCAGCGCGTCGTGCGGCACATGCGCCGCGAAGTCGATCGTGTGCGGCGCGGAGTCGAGCGCGTCGAGGTACTGGGGGAACGTCTCCCAGCCCCAGCGCATCCCCTCCGCGAGCGCGGAGCCTGGGATGTCCTCGACGCCCTCCATCAGCGCGATGAGCGCGTCACGGTCCTCGGTGCGGCACGGCGCGAAGCCGACTCCGCAGCTGCCCATGACCACCGTCGTCGTCCCATGCGCCGAGGACGGCAGCAGGTCCGCGTCCCACGACACCTGCCCGTCGTAGTGCGAGTGCAGATCGACGAAGCCGGGCGTGACGAGCGCGCCCTCCGCGTCGAGCGTGCGCGTCGCCGCCTCGCCCGCGAGGTCACCGATCGCGACGATGCGCCCGCCGCGGATGGCGAGGTCCGCGCGGCGCTGCGGCGCGCCGGTACCGTCGATGAGCATGCCGTTTCGGACGAGGAGGTCGTGGGCCATGCGCCGCAGTATCGCGGACCCGCGCCGTCGCGGTGCGCGGATTTCCGCCTGCCGCGCGCACGCATGTCTCGCCGCGACCGCGCCACCGTCCCCGTTCGGTGCTGGGCGCGGCCTCCCCCAGCGGGCCCCAAAGGCGTCGTGTGAACGCGTTCAATAAAACGCGGCTTATGTCTTGACGCGCCGGTTTGTGCGCTCATATGTGCATTGCAAGCTAACTGAACGCGTTCAATCAACGGAGGCAGCTCATGCACCCATCGACACCCACCGACTATCTCCCGTTCGTCTACGCGGCGTACGCCCTCGTCAGCGTGGGGCTGACGATCTTCCTCGCCCGCACGCTCTCGGTGAACGGGCGGATCTTCCTCGCGAAGGTCTTCGCGAACGACCCCGCGTTCGGCGACGCGGTCAATCGCCTGCTCGTCGTCGGCTTCTATCTGGTCAACTTCGGCTACGCCTGCCTGCACCTGGTCGGCGGCGAAGCGCCCACCATGCGCGGCGCGATCGAGACGCTCGCGAGCAAGCTCGGCTCGCTCCTGCTCGCGCTCGCCGTGATGCACTTCGCCAACCTGTTCATCTTCAACCGCATCCGCCGTGGCGCGCGCCCCGCAGAGATCCCCGCGCCGATCACTCCCCATGGCTGGATGCAGCAGCCCGCGCCCGCGGGAGCGGGGTGAGCGTCGTGCGCGAGCTGACGGTGCTCTACGACGGCGCCTGCCCGCTCTGCGTCGTGTGCCGCGACTGGCTCGCTCGCGCTGCGCAGCGCATCCCGCTGCGCCTCCTCGACGTGCACGGGGAGGTCGTTCGGAGCACCTACGGGCGCGTGCCCGGGGACGGCGTCGCGCTCGTCGTCGTCGACGACGCGGGCCGCTACTGGCTCGGTCCCGCGGCGTTCCTGATGTGCCTCTGGGCGCTCGAGCGCTGGGCTGCCGTCGCCTGGCTCGCGCTCTGCGCGCCGCTCCGCCCGCTGACCGTCGCCAGCTTCGCGCTCGTCAGCGCCAACCGCGCGGCGCTCGGCTCGCTCCTCGGCGTGCCCTCCTGCGAGAGCGGGCACTGCGGGCTCCCGCCTTCGCCCGGGGGACCGTACCGCTCGGCTAGACTCGCCGCTCGATGACGAAGAAGCCCGCCCCTAGCCAGCCCACGCCGCGTAAGCCCACGCCGCGCAAGCCCACGCCGCGCAAGCCCACGCCGCGCGCCGAACGAGCCCCCAAGCGCGCGCCGCGCGCCGCTGCGGAACCCAAGCGCGCCCGCCGCGCCGACGGAGAGACGACCCGCGCCCGCATCCTCGCGACCGCGCTCGACCTCTTCAGGCGGCGCGGCTTCGAGCGCACGACGATGCGCGAGGTCGCGAGCGCTGCCGGCGTCTCGCTCGGCGCGGCGTATCACTACTTCGGCTCGAAGGAGGAGATCGCGCTCGCCTTCTACCGGGAGCACCAGCAGCGTCACTCGGAGGTCGCGCGCAAGGCCCTGGCGACCGCGCGCACGCTGCGCGAGCGGCTCGACGCGGTGTTCACGTCGGTGCTCGACGTGCGCGGGCAGGACCGCCCGGTCCTCTCGGCGCTCACGCGCACGGCGCTCGACAAGTCGAGCCCTGTGTCGGTCTTCTCCGACGAGCTGAGCGATGTGCGCGACGCCGACCTCGCCTTGCTGCGCGAGGTAGTGAGCTGCCCCGAGGTCACCCCCGACGTGCGCGAACCGCTCGCGCTCGCGCTCTGGGCGCTCGAGCTCGGGCTGGTGCTCCGCTTCGTGCTCGACGAGTCCCCCGGCCAGGCGATGACTCGGAAGCTGATGGCGGGGGCGCTCGACCTCGTGCCGCCGCTCGTGACGCTCCTCGGGATGCCGATGATGCTGCCGATGCGCGAGCAGCTCCTGCGCGTCCTGATCGACGGCGGTCTGCTCCGCTGAGACCTCTACTTGCACGTATGCGCATGGTCGTATAGATAGCCCCTCGATGGACGCGCCGGGCAGCACCTCCGTGAGCACCACGCCGCTGGCGACGCCGAGCGCTGGCGCGCGCTGGCAGCTCTACCGCCTGCTCGGCGAGCCCATTCGCCTGCGGCTGCTCGCGCTCGCGTCCGCAGAGGAGCTCGCGATCGGCGAGCTCGCGGAGCTGCTCGGCGAGTCGCAGCCCAACGTCTCGCGGCACGTCGGGCCGATGCGCAAGGCGGGGCTGCTCGCGGAGCGCAAGCAGGGGACCCGCCTGTTCGTCTTCCTGACCGACGGCGCCCGGCGGGACGCGGTCGTCGCCGACGCGCTCGTCGCGGGGCTCGCGCTCGCGGAGGCCGACGGCTCGCTCTCGCGCATCGCCGCCGTGCTCGGCGCTCGAGAGGCGGCGACGCGCGAGCTCTTCGGTCGCCCGCGGGAGCTCGCGCCCCTCGGGCAGCTGCCGCCCGAGCTCCCCGCGTATCTGACGGCGCTCGCGCCGCTGATCGCGCAGCGCGCCCTCGCCGTCGACGCGGGCACGGGCGACGGCAACCTGCTCGACGTGCTCGCGCCTGTGTTCGAGCGCGTGGTCGCGGTCGATCGCGAGGAGGCGCAGCTCTCTCGCGCCCGGGAGCGCGTCGCCCTCCGCGGCTACGGCAACGTCGACCTCGTGTGCGGCGCGCTCGACGACGCGAAGGTGCGCGCGGCGGTCAAGCGTCGCGCCGGGGACGCGGGCGGCGCCGACGTCGTCTTCGCCTCGCGCGTGCTGCATCACGCGCCGAAGCCCGCCGCGGCGATGAAGGCGCTCGCGCAGCTCGTGCGCCCCGGCGGGCACGTCGTCGTCATCGACTACGCGACGCACGAGGACGAGCGACTGCGCGCCGAGCAGGCTGACGTCTGGCTCGGATTTTCCGCCGAGGAGCTCCGCCGACTCGCTCACACGGCGGGCCTCGGCGCGCCCGCCGTGAGTGCCATTCCGCTCACGCGCAACGGCACCGGTCCCGACAAACACCTCTCTTGGCAGGTGCTGATTGCCCGCCGCCCGCCGCAGCCCAGCAAGTCAGTCACTCCCGCTCGCAAACGCAGCTGATCCGACACCGTTTGATTTGACCCCCTGATGGAGACGAAGATGGCCAAAGAATCGAAGAACGCAGTCGCCGGTAAGTACAAGGTCGCCGACATCACGCTCGCCGACTGGGGTCGCAAGGAGATCGCGATCGCCGAGACGGAGATGCCCGGCCTCATGGCGATCCGCGCAGAGTTCAAGAAGGCGCAGCCGCTCAAGGGCGCGCGCGTCGCCGGCTGTCTGCACATGACCATTCAGACCGCCGTCCTCATCGAGACGCTGGTCGAGCTCGGCGCCGAGGTCACGTGGACCTCGTGCAACATCTTCTCGACGCAGGATCAGGCCGCGGCCGCCATCGCCGTCACCGGCGTGCCCGTCTTCGCGTGGAAGGGCGAGACCGAGCCGGAGTACGAGTGGTGCCTCGAGCAGCAGCTCAAGGCGTTCAAGGGCGGCAAGGCGCCGAACATGATCCTCGACGACGGCGGGGACCTCACCGTCCTCATCCACCAGAAGTACCCCGAGATGTTCAGCGGGAAGGACCCGATTCGCGGGCTCAGCGAAGAGACGACGACGGGCGTGCACCGCCTCTACGAGATGGCCAAGCAGGGCAAGCTGCTCTGCCCGGCGATCAACGTGAACGACGCCGTCACCAAGTCGAAGTTCGACAACCTCTACGGCTGCCGCG
>CAIUAC010000969.1 GCA_903896985.1 uncultured Sandaracinus sp. | reverse complement strand
CGGGGGGCGTCGCTGGGCTCGTCGTCGAAGCGCTCGCTGCGCTCGCCGCCAAGGACGCGCCCACTGCCGACGATGTGCGCGACTTGCCGGTCGGCGCCGCGGGGGCGAGCATCGCCCTCGCGCGTCTCGCCGCCGCGCCGGTCGACACCGTCCCGCTCCTGCGGGTGCTCGCGGTGGCCGGCGGGGCCGTGCCGGAGCGAGTGGCCAACTCGCTCACGCGGGTCCTCGCCGGTCGTGGGCGTGGTCGGGGCGACGTCGTCGCGACCGCCGAAGCGCTCGGGCTCATCGTGCGCGCGGGGGACGCGCTCTCGCTCGCAGACGAAGCGCTTGCAGACGCGATCCGCAGCGACCTCGGTGACGAGCGCGTTCAAGCGATCGCGGTGCGCCTGCTCGCGGCGCCGGTCGAGTCTGGCCCGGCCGTCATCGTGTTGCGCGGCAGGCTCGCCATCGCCGCCCGCGAAGCGGGGGCGATCCGCACCCATGTTCCGGGGGCGGCGCGCGAGCTCGCCGCTCAAGGTGCGGCGCGGGTCGCCGCCGGGCTGCTCGCGTCGGCGCTCGACTACGTCACGGGTCCGGACGCGCTCGCCGCGCACCTCGAACTCTCGCGGCTGCGCTACGCGGCGGGCGAGTACGACGAGGCGACGCGCCACGCGCAGGCGGTGCTCGGCGACGCGTCGGCGACGGAGGTCGAGCGCGCAGATGCCGTGATCGCCGCGGGACGCGCGCTCACGGCGACCGGACGCTACGAGGACGCCATCGCCGTGCTCGCCGAGCTGCCGCCGGGCGCGCCTGCGATGGCGCGCGCGCTCGGTCGCCGCGAGCTCGCCAAGGTTCACCTACGCCGCGGCGAGTATGACGAGGCGCTCGCCGCGGCCGAGGACGGGCTCGCCGCTGCAGCGTCGGTCCCTGGGGGCATCGACGACCCCGTCCGAGTCGAGCTGCTCACCTCGGCGGGGATGGTCGCGAGCTACCGCGGCGACCGCGCAGCGGCCCGCGCTCGCTACGAGGATGCCCTCGGCGTCGCGCGTCGTGCGGCCGTCCGTCGTGACGAGGCCAACGTGCTCACGTATCTCGCGATCGACCATCAGCGTGCGGGGGAGCTCTCGCAGGCGCGGGATCTCTACGCGCAGAGCCTCGAGATCGCCCGGGAGCTCGGCGATGTCGGGAGTATGGCGACGTTCGCGCTGAACCTCGGCACCGTCTCGTACACGCTCGGCGAGGTGGCCCGCGCGGCCGAGCACTACGAGGCGGCCGCTCGGCTCGCGCGGCGTGCGGGGCGGGCTCCGACGGACCTCGGGGCGCGCGTGAACCTCGCGAACGTGCACGTCTATCTGGGTCTCTACGAGCGCGCGCGGGCCGAGGCCGAGCAAGTGCTCAAGGAGTCGCAGGCGGCAGGCCTGCGGGCGATCGCAGCGCAGGCGACGACGGTGCTCGCAGAGCGCGCCGCGCGTGAGGGCGACATCGACATCGCGCTCGCCGGCTACGATGACGGCGTCGCGCGCTATCGGGCCCTCGGTCAGAAGCGCGAGGTCACGGAGACGCTGCTCGACAGCGCGGAGGTGCTGCTCGATCGCGACGGTCCAGTCGACGCGTCGGCCGCAGCCGCGCGCCTCGCGCAGGCCCGCACCCTCGCAGAGGAAGAGGGCACGGGGGACTTTCGCCTGCGACTACGGGTGCTGCTCGCGCGTGCGCGCGGCGCGACGGGCGACGCCGATGGCGCTGCGCGGGATCTCGAAGAGGTGCTGCGCGACGTCCGCGCGGTGAGCGACCGCGAGCTCGAGTGGCAGGTCCTCGCCGCGGCGGGCCGCTTTCACGCCCTTCGCGGCGCGGATTTCCTCTCGCGGCGCCACGATCAGATGGCCGTCGAGGTGCTCGAGGCCATCGCCGGCACGCTCGCGCGGGATCATCGCGAGCCCTTCTGGAACGACCCGCGCCGCCGAGACGTGCGCCGCCGCGCGACGACCGGCGAGCTGCAGTCGGAGCCGGGGACGCTCCCGTCCGTGCAGGCGCCTGGCGGACTGCGCGACGACCGCGCGTCCCGCTTGCTCGAGATCACGAAGCGCCTCGCCACCGAGCACGATCTCTCTCGCCTCCTCGAGCGCATCACCGACGCAGCGGTCGACCTCTCGGGGGCAGAGCGCGGCTTTGTGCTGCTCGTCGACGAGTCGGGCGCGCTCGCTCCGCGGACGGCGCGCGACACGACGCAGCCGGGTGACCCGCACATCGCCTTCAGTCAGTCGATCGCCGAGGCCGTGCTCATCGACGGCGAGCCCATCGTCACCGTCGACGCGCGCGATGACCGGCGCCTCGCCGAGTACATGTCCGTGCACAAGCTGATGCTGCGCTCGGTCGCGTGCCTGCCGATCCGCGGCCGCACTCGCACGGTCGGCGTGCTCTATCTCGAGCATCGCCTCCGTCGCGGTCGTTTCGAGGAGGCGGACCTCGACCTGCTCTTGGCCTTCGCTGACCAGGCGGCCATCGCGCTCGAGAACGCCAGGCTCCTCGACGAGAACGAGCGCCGCCGCGGGGAGCTCGAGGAGGCGAATCGCGCGCTCGCCGCCGCGAACGGCGAGGTCGAGCGGCTGCTGGTCGCGCGGACGGCCGAGCTCGACGACGCTCGCCGCGATCTCGATCGCGCGCGCGCAGAGCTCGTGAGCAGCTACGGCCGCGACGGCATCGTCGGGCGCAGCGAGCCGATGCGCCGGGTCTTCGCGCTGATCGACCGCGTGCGCGATACGAGCATTCCGGTCGTCATCCACGGCGAGAGCGGCACGGGCAAGGAGCTCGTCGCCCGCGCGATTCATTACGGCGGCGCGCGCGCGAAGCGGCCGTTCGTGGCGATCAACTGCGCAGCGATCCCCGAGGCTTTGCTCGAGAGCGAGCTCTTCGGTCACGCGCGTGGCGCGTTCACGGGCGCGGACCGGGAGCGCCGTGGGCTGTTCGTGCAGGCGTCGGGCGGTACGCTCTTCCTCGACGAGAT
>CAIUAC010000968.1 GCA_903896985.1 uncultured Sandaracinus sp. | reverse complement strand
CGCGGCGGCAGCGCCCGCGGCGGCAGCGCCCGCGGCGGCTGCGCCCGCGGCGGCAGCGCCCGCGACTCCCTGAGCACGCTCCGCCGCTTTCTTGACCACGGCGACAGGCACGGCGATAGCGGGTCATGCGCCCTTCTCTCGTCGTGCCATGTGTGTTCATCGCGCTCACCAGCGTCGTCGGCTGCGAGCCGACGTACCCCGGGACGGCGCTCGGAACCTACGACGTCGTCGAGAGCCTGACGGAGAACACCTGCGGCTCGGGGCTTCCCGCGCTCTCGACGGTGCAACTGGAGGTCGAACTTCGCGCGGACGGCGCGCTCGGCTATTGGCGCTTGCCGCGCCAAGCCGTCATCACCGGGAGCTACCGCGACAGCGATGGGGCCTTCGAATTCCGGACTGCGCGCGCGGTCGTCGCGTGGGAAGCGAACGCGGACAACGGCGTGCTCGGCTGCACCGTCGAGCAGCGCGAGGTGATTCGCGGTACGGCCGTGCCGACGACTGCGCCGGACGCGGCGGTCGACGGCTCGACGGGCGATGCCGCGATGGACGCGGCCCTCGCCGACGCCGGAGCGCCCGACGGCGACGCGGGGAATCCGGCGGACGCTGGCCCGAGCGAAGCGCCGGAATTGCTGGTCGGTGAGCACACCGTGGAGATCGTCCCGGCACACGGCTCCGACTGCGGCGCGCTGCTCGCATCGTCAGGCGGCGCCTTCGACGCGCTGCCATGCCGAGCGCGCTACACGCTCAGCGGCGTGGCGGCCGCGACGACGTTCTGATCACGGAACGTTCGCAGCGCAGCGCACGCTGAGCGGGGCGCGACCGCTCACGCCGACGAAGTACCCGAGCCATCGCCGTCCGAAGGCGGGGCCGCGGCGGGGGCCTCCCCGGGCGGGGCGGGCGGCGGCGTGGCCCCGGCGCTGGGTATGGCCATCGGTCCGGTGGCGCGCTCGACGCGACGCTCTGCGAGCAGGATGAGGCGCGGCGAGGTCGCGCCGAAGTAGACGCCTGGCGTCGCCTCCATGCCGCTCACCTCCGCGACGCGGAAGCCCATCTGGTGCATCAGCTGCCCGACCTCGTGCAGCGGATACAGCCGAATCGCGTACTCGTTCTCGCGCTGACGGCCGTCCTCGAGGATGACGGTGCGCTTCACGTGCAGGCGCGAGGTGATGTAGTTGAACTGCGTCTCTTCCATGCAGATGCAGCCGTCGCCCTCGAACCAGACGACGTTCGGCTGCCCTTGCACGACGAAGTCACGGTTGACGAGATCGAGCAGCAGCAAGCCCTGCGGCTTGAGCGCGCGCTTCATGCGCTCGAGCACCTGCCGGTTCGCGTCGTCGTCGAAGTAGCCGAAGGTCGTCCCGAGGCAGAGGACCGCGTCGAAGGCACCGTCGAACGACATCTCCCGCATGTCGCCATGCAGGAAGTTCATCTTGATCTCGCGGTCCTGGGCCTCGTCGGCCGCGCGCGAGAGCATTGGCAGCGAGAGGTCGAGGCCGACGACGAGGTAGCCGCGCGACGCGAGCTCGACGGCCTGCAGCCCGAGCCCGCAGCCGACGTCGAGGATGGTCGCGCCCTTGCGGAGGCCGAGGCTGTACTCGAGGAAATTGCACTGGCGGACGACCTGCTCCTGCTTCGGCGGACGCACCGTGCGCAGGTAGTCGTCGTTGAAGAACTCCTCCCACCAGACCTTCGCGCGCTTCTTGCGCTTCGGCTGCTCGGGAGCGTCGAGCGCGGTGGGCGTCTCCGCGACTGACGCGGCGACGGGCGGTGCCGCTGGGGCCGGCGGCGCAGCTGGCG
>CAIUAC010000967.1 GCA_903896985.1 uncultured Sandaracinus sp. | reverse complement strand
CGGCTTGGGCTCGACCCGGTCGATGGGCACCTGTACTTGTTCATGAACAGGCGGCGACGGATCGCCAAGGCGCTTTGGTTCGACGGGTCGGGCTGGTGCGTGCTCGCGAAGCGGCTCGAGACGGGGAGCTTCCAACTTCCGCCTCTCACGGGCACGGAATCTCAGGTCCAAGTGGATGGGACCACGTTCGCGTCGCTGCTCGCGGGCATCGACTTCACGGCGTCCCGCCGCGGCTGGTATCGACGAGAACGACTCGACACTGGTCGATGGGGGATCGACAGCGATCGTCGCCCATGATCTGTTCGCGCCGTGGACGACGTCGAGGCGCTGCGTCGTGAGAACGCCAAGCAGCGCGAAGAGAACGCGCAGCTGCGGACTCAGTTGTCCAGCGTCCTCGAGCACCTCGCGGAGACGCGAATAGCGAATAGCAAGCTGGCCGAGCAGCTCGCGAAGCTCAACGAGCGCGTCGCGGAACTGCTCGCCGTCGCGCAGCGTCGGCAGCGCAAGCCGGGCGCCGAGAGGCCCGCGGCGGCTGCGCCCGCCGTGACGGGCGAAGCCAAGCGCGCCTTCGACGAGCGTCCGACGGCTCCGGTGAAGCCCGTCGAGCCGGAGCCGCCGAAGAAGCGCGCCACGCCGACAGGACGTAAGCCGCTGCCCGCGCATCTCGAGGTCGAGGAGCACGAGCTGCGTCCCGACACGTGCGCGCACTGCGGAGGCACCACGCTCGACGCGGCGGACGACGTCGTCGAAGAGAAGCTCCACGTCGTGAAGGAGCATCAACGCCGCCGCGTCGTTCGTCGAACGACGTGCCGATGTCGCGACTGCAAAGGTCGCACGACACCGCGCTCTCTGCCTGCGCCGTACCCGCGCTCGAAGATCACGTGTGAGTGGCTCGCGTGGCTCGTCTACAGCAAGTTCGTGCTCCTCACGCCGCTCGATCGCATTCGTCGCGACCTCGCCGAGCGCGGCATTCACCTCGCGATGAGCACGCTCGTGACGCTGATCGAGCGCGCCGCGGGGCTCCTCGATCCGATCGACGGTTTGCACTGGCGCGCGCTGCTCGACGCCTCGTGGATGGCGACCGATGGCACCGGCATCAAGGTGCTGATTCCGAGCCTTCCGGCCGCCCACAATGGCTACATCGAGCTCTATCGCAACCGCGAACTCGCCGTGTTCCAGTACGAGCCCGACAAGAGCAGCGAGCAAGTCGTCGCCAAGCTTCGTCCCTTCCGCGGCACGCTGACCGCCGACGCCGAGCATCGCTTCAACGCTGTCTTCGCGTCCGGTGACGTGATCGAGGCGGGCTGCAACGCGCACGGACGCCGCAAGTTCCGCGACGCCGAAGAGACGCAGCCCGTGCTCGCCGCGGAGGGCGGCGCCTTCATCGGCGCGATGTACGGCGAGGAAGAGAAAGCCCAGAAGCTCGGCCTCGTCGGCGACGCGCTTCGCGAACACCGACAGAGACTCATCCGCCCGATCGCCAACGACCTCGAGCGATGGATTGCCGCCATCGAGCCGACGCTGCTGCCGTCGGAGCCGCTCATGGCAGCGACCCGCTACTACAAGAATCACGGGGGCGCGCTCTTCCGCTTCATCGACGACGCCGAAGTCCCGATCGACAACTCGCCCACCGAGCGCGAGTTTCAGAATGTCGCGAAGCTGCGGCTGAACATGCTCTTCGCAGGCAGCACCGAGGGCGCTCATCGCGCGTGCGTGCTGCTCGGGATCATCGCGACGTGCCGGGCGATCAAGGTGCCGACCCAAGCCTACCTCGTGTGGGCCTTCGAGCGACTCGGCACGCATCGGGACCTCTACGGACTCGCGCTGCACGAGATCACCCCCGCCGCGTTCAAGAACACGCTGACCTGAAGTCGGGCCGCCTTTGCGCGCCGCTCCGCGTCGCTCGCGAGACCGGGTCGACGATGTTCCGAGCCCCCGCCAAGCGAGCCCGGAGCTGCGCCGTGCGACCGTGGCATGGCCCCGACGCGCGGGCTTCCCGGTGTCGCTGATCGGTCACTTTGCGCCGACGAGATCACGGCGCGATCCCTCACGCAAGCGGTAGATTCACGCGTTCGCTATCTGATCG
>CAIUAC010000966.1 GCA_903896985.1 uncultured Sandaracinus sp. | reverse complement strand
CCTGATTGCCCTAGAACACGTACGCGGCACCAGAGGCACGCGCCGCTGTGTTCGTCTGGTCTCCGCCGACGCCCGTGGCGTTCGAACTCTCCTGGTACGCGCCGACGGCGAGGGTCGAACCGTCTCCGGACAATGCCACGCCGATCCCGAAGGCTTGGTTGATGTTCGCGTTGGAGGCCTTGACGTAGGCGTGCTGGGACCAGGCGGTTCCCGCCCGTGCAAAGACGTAGACGGCGCCCGCGAAGGGAGCAGAGTTGATCGACTGATCGCCGCCGATGCCTCTTGCGAGCGAACGCTCTTGCGGAGCCCCGACAGCTAGCGTGTTCCCATCAACAGAAAGAGTGATCGCCGTGCCAAACCGGTCCTCCGCGTCGGTGTTAGAGGCCTTGATATAGGCTTGCTGCGACCACGTGGTACCCACCCGAGTGAACACGTAGGCTGCTCCTGAAAGGAACGAACTGTTGTTCGTCTGATTGCCGCCGACGCCCGTCGCGCTCGAACACTCGTTGGGCGTGCTGACGGCGAGTGTCGACCCGTCGCCAGATAGTGCCAGAACGCCGCCGAAGACGTCCCCCGAGTCGGGGTTGGAGGCCTTGATGTAGGCTTGCTGGGACCAGACACTCAATGTGCGCGTGAAGACGTACACGGCGCCCGCGCCCGAGGTCGCGTTGTTCGTCTGATCGCCGCCGATCCCCGAGGCGTTGGAGTCCTCCCCGCTGGCGCCGACCGCAAGCGTCGCCCCATCGGCAGACAGCGCGATAGCTCCAGCGAAGTAGTCTTCATATTCCGCGGTGGACGCCTTGATGTAGGCCTGTTGAGACCACGCTGTGCCCAGTCGGGTGAAGATGTATGCCGCGCCTGAATAGTACGCGCTGTTGTCAGCTTGGTTCCCATCGATGCCGGTAGCGCCGGAACGCTCGCCATAGGCACCGACCGCGAGTGTCGACCCGTCGGCGGCGAGCGCCACAGCGTAGCCAAAGGAGTCGCCTGCGCCCGTATTCGACGCCTTGAGGTAGGCTTGCTGGGACCACACCCCCAGCGTGCGCGCGAAGATGTACACAGCCCCTGCGAGGGTTGTAGCGTTGTTGGCCTGGTCTCCGTTGATACCCGTTGCATTCGAGGATTCGGCGACGCTGCCTACTGCCAGGGTCGAACCGTCGGCAGAGAGGGCGATGGAACTTCCAAAGCGATCTCCAGCATTCGTATTCGAGGCCTTGACATAGGCTTGTTGTGACCAAGTGGCGCCGACGCGCGTGAACACGTACACGGCGCCGGAGTCCAGCGCGCTCTCGTTGGCCTGATCGCCATCAATTCCAGTGGCGTTCGACCCTTCGCGCATCGCCCCGACCGCCAAGGTCGACCCGTCTGTAGAAAGGGCGACCACAACACCAAACATATCATCAACTTGAGTGTTGGACGCCTTGATGAATGTGCTGCCGCGGCCGACCACGATCGTGTAGGTCCGCGCCGCGCCGCTCTCCGGTGTCACCGTGACAGTCACCGTTGCGGGCCCAAATCCCGACGGAGTGATCGGCAGTGACGAGGCTCCCGACGCGACGACGACACCGTTCACGCGAATGACAGCGTGCGTCGGGTACGCGACTGATGGGGTGAGCGTCGTGTCGGTCGTGCCGGGCGGCAACGCCAGTGTGTAGAACGTCGTCGCCGGCGCGAACAGCGGGCTGAGCGTCCCTGCGGCCGGGACGAGCGACGCGAGCGCGGGGTCCGAGAGCAGGCAACCGCTCGTTCCGTGCCCGGTTCCGACAAAAACCGGTGGGCACGCGCACCCATAGCTGCCTGCCGTGTTCGTGCACGCAGCGAGAGGATCACGGTCGCAGTCATCTGTGCCGGTGGTGCACTCGTTGACCTCGGTGCACGCGCCGCCGGCAGCGGGCGCCCCGTAGCCGCCGATGCACGTACACGCGTAGCTTCCCGAACGGTTTGCGCACGTACCCAGGCCTGCGCCGCATGGTGTGCCCGCTGCGCACTCATCGACGTCCGCACATGGCGCGCCGCTTACCGGCGCCGTGTAGCCAGCGGCGCACAGGCATGCGTAGCTCCCGACCAGATTCGTGCAGCTCGCCATGCCTGCACCGCAAGCGCCCGTGACGCACTCGTCGATGTCGATGCAGCCGCCGCCCATCGCCGGCGCCGCATAGCCCGCCGCACAGGCGCACACGTACGAACCGGGCGTGTTCGTGCAGTTCGTGCGACCGGTGCCGCATGTGCTTGCCACATCGCACTCGTTCACGTCGGCGCAGCTGCCGCCCGTTGACGGTGCGGCGTAGCCCGGGCGGCAAGCGCACACGTACGAGCCTGGCGTGTTCGTACAAAGGTTCGCCTCCGAGCCGCATGGACTGCCCGTCGCGCATTCGTCGTTGTCGACGCAGGTGCCGCCGCTGGCGAGCGCGGCGTAGCCTGTCGGACACGTGCAGACATACGAGCCTGGCGTGTTCGTGCAATAGGCGCCGACGGCACCGCCGCACGGCGCCAATTCGGCACAGAGGTTGACGTCAGCGCACGCGCCGCCGACGGCAGGCGCCGCGTAACCAGGCGCGCAGGCGCAGACGTACGAGCCGAGGGTGTTCGTGCACGACGTCGCCGTGATGCCGCAAGGAGTCCCGGTCGCGCACTCGTTGATGTCACTGCACGTGCCGCCCGTGGCTGCTGCCGCGTAGCCGACTGGACACGTGCACTGGTACGCGCCTGGAGTGTTGGTGCAGGTCGTACCGCTTGCGCCGCCGCAGGGAGCCAGGACGACGCACTCGTCGATGTCCGCGCACGCGCCGTCGAAGCCCTCGTAGCCTGACGGGCACGCAACGCAGACGCCCTCCGCAGCGTCCGCCAACCCGTCGCAGTCATCGTCGATGCCGCCGTTGCACTGCTCTGCGGCGCCTGGATTCACCGTGTTCAGCGTGTCGTCGCAGTCCGGCCCGCAGTTGCCGGGGCCGTTGCAGCACGCGCTCGACTCGAAACCGTCGTGGTCGTAGTCGAGCCCAAACGTCGTGTTGTCGCAGTCCTCGTCATCGCCGTCGCACATCTCGGTGGCCCCCGGGTAGCGGGACCCATCGGCGTCGTCACAGTCGCCGTCGCACTCCGAGGTGCCGTCGCCGTCCGCGTCGGCGGATGAGCACGGGCGACACGAGTCCGTGCCCTCGACGCACGTCTCCCCGCTCGCGCAGGGCGGCGCTCCCTCGACGCAGCCGTACGCGTTGGCCCCCGCGGCGCCCGGCGCGCAGACCTCGGGACCGTCGCAGTAGAACGAGTTCCGGCAGTCGGCGTTCGTCGCGCAGACGACCTGGGCGTCGACGGTCGCGTCGCTCCCGCCGTCCACGGCGGGCGTCGCGTCGTCACCACCGCAAGCGGCGAACAGCGTCATGAAGGCACAAACGACCGAGGCGTCGAACAACGTACGCAGTGTCATTGGCCGCATAGTCGCCGAACGACGCGGCCGAGCGCAATGCGCCTTTGGGCCAATTCTGGAAGCCCTTCCGGGTCGTCCGCCCTCGCGCCTATCGGGCATCGAGCCCGCCCGCGTCGAGGAGTGCGGTGAGCGGGCGCGCGGGGGGCGGGACGGGGGCTTGCGGCATCCGCCACGGGACGCGCTGGCGCGCAGTCGACTGACGGCCTGAGCGTCGGCGCGGCGCCGAGGTGGTTGACGAGGGCCCGAGGTTCGCGATGTGGCATGGCTCCCGGACGTTGCCTTCGGGGAGGCAGTCGTCAGGCAAACCACCCGTCATCTGCCGCCGTTTGCGGCCTTTTGTAGCCTGCCGCCCCGTGTCGCCCCGAGCGGCTTCTACAAGCGTCTTCGCCATATTTCTACGGCGTTTTCGTGGAGCCACTTCCGGGAATTGAACCCGGGACCTACGGTTTACGAAACCGTTGCTCTACCGCTGAGCTAAAGTGGCGCTCTTTCGAGGGCGCGGACTTACCGTGCAGCGCGGGTGCTGTCAAGGCTGAGCGGTGCGGCTGAGCTCGGCTATGCTGCGGCGACGATGAGCAGCCACACGCGGATCGACTTGCGCTCGGACACGGTGACGCGGCCCTCGGCGGGGATGCGGCGCGCGATGGCGGACGCGGAGGTCGGGGACGACGTCTACGGCGAGGACCCGGGCGCGCAGCGGCTCGAGGCGCGCACGGCGGAGCTGCTCGGCAAGGAGGCGGCGCTGTTCGTGCCGTCGGGCACGATGGCCAATCAGCTCGCGCTGCTGCTGCACTGCCGGCGCGGCGATGAGGTCATCGTCGGCGAGGGGGCGCACTGTAAGGAGTACGAGTCGGGCGCGGGCGCGGCTTGGGCGGGCGTGCAATTCGCGGAAGCCGGGAAGGGCGGCGTGTTCACGGCTGAAGACCTGACCGCGGCGGTTCGCCCTCGCGCGGATTGGCTGCCGCGCACTTCGCTCGTCGCGCTCGAGAACACGCATAACCGCGGCGGCGGGCGCGTCTTTCCGCAGCGCGAGGTGCTGGCGATCGCGGAGCGGGCGCGCGCGCTCGGGCTCCCGCTGCACCTCGACGGCGCGCGGCTCTGGAACGCGAGCGCGGCGACGGGGCTCTCTCCCGCAGCGCTCGCCGAGCCGTTCGACACGGTGAGCGTCTGCTTCTCGAAGGGGCTGGGCGCGCCGGTCGGCTCGGCGCTGGCGGGCACGCGAGAGCACATCGCACAAGCGCGCCGGTTTCGGAAGATGCTCGGCGGCGGGATGCGGCAGGTCGGTGTGCTCTGCGCGGCGGCTTCGTTCGCGCTCGAGTCGCACCGCGAGCGCCTGGTCGAGGATCACGCGCACGCAAAGCGGCTCGCGGCGCGCATCGCGGAGACGAGCGGCTACGCGCTCGACCTCGCGAGCGTCGAGACGAACATCGTCATCTTCGGCACGGCGCGACCCGCGGACGACGTCGTGCGCGACGCGGCGAGCGCCGGTGTGCTGGTGTCGGCGTTCGGGCCGCATCGGGTGCGCGCGGCGACGCACCTCGACGTGTCGCTGCGCGAGGTCGAGGAGGCCGCCGCGGTGCTGGTGCGTGTCGCGGGCTGACCTCACGCGTCGTCTGCGGGAGAGGGGCGCTGCGCTCGTCCTGCTCGTCGCTCTCGGCGCGGCCT
>CAIUAC010000965.1 GCA_903896985.1 uncultured Sandaracinus sp. | reverse complement strand
TAGATGACCGGATCGTCGGGGGCGGGCGCTTCGAGGGGATCGAACGCGCAGAGGATGCCGAGGTGCTTGGCGAAGACCTGGGCGGCGTCGGGCTCCCAGAGACCGGTCGGGGCCCACACGATCTGCCGGGTGGGGGCGTGCGCGCGGAGACGCTCGACGTAGGCGGCGAGCAGATCGCGATCGCGCTGGCCCGTCGTCAGGCTCGCGGGCGTCGGGACGACGACGAACTGTGCCTTCAGCGCGTCGGCCGACGCCTGAAGCCAAGCGAAGCCCGCCTCGAGCGCGTCATCGAAGCGCAGCGGCCCGCGCGCGGAGACGACGGACGTCTTGGGCGCGACGAGCGAAAGGACGAAGCCTTCGGGCAGCGCCGCGCGCCAGCGGGTGAGTGTGGCGGGGCGGGGGAGAGGAGCGCGCAGCGCGACCTCGGCGAAGCGGAGGCGCGCGAGGTACCGCGGGCCGGGGGCGCGCTCGAGGAGCGCACCAGCGTGGACGTGGGGCATGGGGGCCGTAGGGTATCGGCTGCCGTCGTCCGCGCAATGCGCGGTCGTCGTGTTAGATTCCGGGACCATGGCGCGCGCCCACTTCCTCGGACTTCTCGCTTCCCTGTTCTTCCTGGCTTTGCCGCTCGTCGGGCTCCTCGGCTGCGGGGAGGATCTGCCGACGTTCCCCGCGACTCCGCGGGACCTCGGCATCGAGTGCATCTCGGACGAGCCAGCGCCGACGACGGACGGCGGCGGGCTGATGTCGGACGGCGGTCCGGCGCGGGACGGCGGCGGGCTGATGTCGGACGGTGGTCCGGCGGCGGACGGTGGGGGAGCGCCGACTGATGGCGGCACCGGCGGGGCGCGCGCCGCGCTCGGCAGCGGTTGCGCGACCGGGCAGGTCTGTCTGCTCGGGCACTGCTACGCGGGCTGCGCCAACGACGACGCCTGCACCGCGGGCGAGCAGTGCACCCACGGAGTGTGCGTCACGCGCACGACGCCGCGCCCGGATATGGGCCCGCCCGACCTCGGCGTGATCGACCCCTGCGCCGACGTGATCTGCTCCGGCGGGACCTATTGCTACCCGCGCACCGGGACGTGCGTCGAGTGCCGCACGAGCGACGACTGCGGCGCGGCGACGCCCGTCTGCGACGTGGCCTACGGCGTGTGCCGCTCGTTCGTGCCGGCGCAGTGCGCGCCGTGCAAGCTCGACGTCGACTGCCGCGGCGCGATCGGGACGTTCGAGACGCGCTGCCTGCAGCGGGACACCCCGCTCGAGCGGGTCTGCGTCGCGCGCTGCGCGAGCGATGGCTCGTGCCCGCAAGGGACCGCCTGTGACGCGACGACGAGCGACTGTCTCCCGCTCATCACCTCCTGCACGACGTTCTTCGCGGCGTGGCAGCGCCGGGACTGTTCGGCCGACGAAGAGTGCGCGCCCCTCGGCTCGACCACCGACGACTTCCTCTTCCCCGGGACCTGTCGCGCGAACGTCTGCTCGGCGCCGTGCGGCATGACCGGCTCCGCGCTCGAGTGCGTGGACCCGGCGCAGTCGTGCGACGGAACGTTCTGCGTGCCGTGAGCCCGCGGCGGGCACGGACGCTCGCCAGGCTGCTCGCGCTCTGCTGCGCGAGCGGCTTGTTTCTCGCGGGTGTGCTCGCCGGTCGGCCGGTCGCGGCGCAAGACGATTGGTCCATCACTCGGCCGGGCGGCACTCGGCCGGGCGGCACTCGGC
The DNA here is from genome assembly GCA_903896985.1 of uncultured Sandaracinus sp. GTDB lineage: Bacteria > Myxococcota_A > Polyangia > Polyangiales > JADJQN01 > CAIUAC01. The sequence continues at coordinate 35 of CAIUAC010000965.1, read as the reverse complement.
CGGGCGGCACTCGGCCGGGCGGCACTCGGCCGGGC
>CAIUAC010000964.1 GCA_903896985.1 uncultured Sandaracinus sp. | reverse complement strand
GGCAGCACCCCCGCGCGGCTCGTCGTCGTCGGCGGACCGCAGGCGGGCGCGCGCGTCGAGCTGCCGCCGCCCCCGGCGCGCTTGCTCCTCGGGCGCGGCGAAGACTGTGATCTCGTGCTCCTCGACGCGGACTGTTCGCGGGAGCACGTGGAACTCGTACGGGACCTCGACGGCTGTCTCGCGCGGGACCTCGGCAGCAAGAATGGTTCGCGCATCAACGATCGGCCGCTCCGTGAGCGTCGGCTGCGCGACCGTGACGAGCTTCTCATCGGCCAGACCGTCGTCGTCTACGAGGACCCCGCGGACGCCGCGATCCGCGCGCTCGAGGGCGTGCCCGATGCGCCGGTCCCGAGCGCTGTGATCGCGGAGCCGCAGCCGGCACCCGCGGCGCCGCCGAGCGGATCACCGACCAACGTTGACCCGGGGATAGGCCTCACGGAGCTTCCGGCGGTGGAGCCGAAGGAGCCGTCCACCGAGCCCGGCTCCGCGTCGGCGACGACTCGCGGCAAGGCCGCGCGCGGTGCGGCACCGGCCGTGAGCGTCGCACCGCCCCGCGACCGGCGTCGCCCCGCGGGAGTGTCCGCTGACGTCGTCATCTACGTGCTCGCTGGGCTCATCCTGGCGGCGAGCGCCGTGGCGCTCTTTCTCTTGCTGCGCTCGGGCTGAGCGGCCCTCAGCGCCACGCCCAGCCGAGCCCGACCCGCACGCCGAGGACGAGTCCCGAAGTGCCGCCGTCCGCTCGCGCAGCCCAGCCCACCGTCCCGCTCAGCGCGACGGCGAGGCCTGCCCACACGAGCTGCCAGCCCGCCTCCCCGCCGACGCCGAGCATGACGCGCGCCGCCCCGCTCCCCTCGCCGCGCGTGATGGTGAGGTGCGGCCCGACGAACGGCCCGTCGAGCCCTTGCGCGAGAGGCCAGACGTGAGCCGACACGACGAGCGCGACGCCGCTCGCGCCCGTTGCGCTGAGCCACGTAGGGGACGCCGCGAGCGAGAGCCAGCGCGCCGGGGCGACCTCCACGCGAGCGCCGTAGCCGCCACTCAACGGCGCGAGCACGTCGGTCGTCAGCGCGACGTCCCAGACGGCGAGGTCGCGGTCGCTGTCGAGAGCCTGGCTCGCGGCATTCTCCTCCGCGCGCGACTGCGCAGCGGCGGAGGCGGGCAGGAGTAGCGCCGCCGTGCCGAGCAGCGCGAGCGAGCACGGCGCGAGTCGACGAGCGTTTGGTGAACACGAGGCGGAACGCGAGCGGCGCACAGAGACCTCCATTGGTGGGTCACGGACGCACGCCTTCTCGCCCCGACGTCAGCTGGGTTGCGCCGCCTAACGTTCCGTGGGCGGACCGCGGGCCGACCGAGGTTGAGCCCGGCGCGCGCGGGCCGACCGATGTTGAGCCCGGTGCGCGGGCCGACCGATGTTGAGCCCGGTGCGCGGGCCGACCGATGTTGAGGCCGGCGCGCGGGCCGACCGACGTTGAGCCCGGCGCGCGGGCCGACCGACGTTGAGCCCGGCGCGCTTGCGACGGGGGGGGGCTTCGTGCTTGGCTTGGCCCCGTTCGCACTTCGGGGGCCTCGCGTTTGAAGCGTTTCTCGCCCCGCTCCGTCCACCACGGTGATGTCCATGTCCCGACCCCTGGCCCTTCTCTCCCTCGCTCTCGTCCTCGCTGCTTGCGGCGCCTCCCCGCGCCGCCAGGTCTTCGTCACCGGGCCGCAGGGCAACGGCGGCTATGTCGGCCCACAAGGCAACCGTTACACCGGCCCGCAAGGCAACGGTGGCGGGGGCGTCGTTGCGTCAGGCGACTCGCGCGCTCAGCTCGGGCAGCTCGACCAGCTCCTGCGTCAGCGCGGCTATACCGCGTTGGGTCCGGCGATCCACGGCAGCCTCGTCCCGAACGGCCTCATCGCCTACGCAGTCGCGGCGACGCCCGGCGCTTGCTACGCGATCTTCGCCCTCGGCGACCAGCCCGGCCAGGACCTGAACCTCACGGTGACGGACCCCTCGGCGCGCACGATCGCCTACGACGTCCGCCCCGACAGCCACCCCTACGCGGTCGTCTGCCCCGGCGTCTCCGGCCGCCTCGCCGCGCGCCTCCAGATGCTGGCGGGCGAAGGCGGCTACTACTACGCCGTCTATCAAGGCCCCTCCAACTCGCAGCCCGACCTCGCGGCGTTCTTCGGCGCGGGCCAAGCCGCTCCGCAGGTGCAGTCCGCGCAGCTCGATCAGGCGACGAATCAGCGCATCACGGCGGCCGAGCAGCGGCTCACGGGCGAGCGCTTCCGCCGCGTGTACGGCCCCATCGGCATGGTGCTCAGTGAGGGCATGACGCGGCAGTTCCCCGCGACGCTCCAGGCGGGCACCTGCTACGCCTTCGCCAGCTTCGGCGGACCAGGCGCCGCCGACACCGACATCACGCTCGTCGACGGTAGCGGCAACGAGATCGAGCGCGACGTCGAGACCGCAGCCGACGGCATGATTCGCTACTGCCCGACGGCGGCCGGCGCCTACAACCTCGTCGTCAAGATGTACACGGGCAACGGCCCGCTCTTCACGCTCGCCTATCAGCAGGGCGCGCCGGAGCAGGGCGCGCAGCAGACGCAGGTCGTCGCAGCGACGTCGACCGCGACCGCGGGCCTCGAAGAGAATTTCCGCCTGCTCGACGGCGATATGCGCGCGCGCGGCTATGAAAACATGGGCGATGCGCAGCGCGGCCAGCTCGCCGAGGCCGCCGTGCAGGATTACCCGATCGAGCTCGAGGGCGGCAAGTGCTACGCGATCCTCGCCGTCGGCGACAACGGCGTGCGCGACCTCGACCTCCTGCTCGTCGATGGCGCAGGCGCCACGGTCGACCGCGACGTCGAGCAAGACCCGCGCCCGATCGTGCGCGTCTGTCCCACGCGCTCCGGCTCGTTCCGCATGCAGGTCAAGATGTTCGCCGGCGCTGGCAACTTCGTCTACGGCGCGTATCGCTGGCCGCGCGGCGTGCGTGGGCCGTTCGGGCTCGCGGGCCTGATGTACGTGCGCCTCGCCGAGGTCACGCAGTTGCTCAGCGTCGAGGGCTTCCAGCCGGACGCCGACTTCACCCCCGCGCGCGGCACCTTCCGCCGCGAGGGCGAGGACCACTCGCACACCGTCGCGCTCCGTGGCGGCATGTGTTACTCGGTGCTCGTCGTCGGCGGCGACGGCGTGAACGACATCGAAGCCACGCTGCTCCAGGGCACGACGCCCGTCGCGAACGACGGCACGCGCAACGCCTTCCCGAGCGTGCGCCACTGCCCGACCGCGAACGGCAACTTCACGCTCAAGGTCAAGGCAGTGTCCGGCTCGGGCGCGTACTTCTACCAGCTGTTCACGCAGACGCAGTAGCCGTCGCGGGCAGCGGGGCGCTCGGTGCCTCCTGGGTCCTGAAAGTCCCGGGAGGCGCCTCGAGCGCCGGCAGCTCCGTCGTGAACACCTGACGCTCGACGAGGCGGCGATAGACGCCGTCTCGCGCCATCAGCTCGTCGTGCGTGCCCGTCTCGGCGATGCGCCCCGCGTCGAGGACGACGATGCGATTGGCGTCGCGCACGGTGCTGAGGCGGTGCGCGATGACGAGCGTCGTGCGCCCCTTCATCAGCCGCGCGAGCGCCTCTTGGACGAGCGCTTCGCTCTCTGCGTCGAGGTTGCTCGTCGCCTCGTCGAGCACGAGCACCCGCGGGTCCATCAGGATCGCGCGGGCGATCGCGATGCGCTGCCGCT
>CAIUAC010000963.1 GCA_903896985.1 uncultured Sandaracinus sp. | reverse complement strand
TGTTCGGCATCAACAACCTGCGCGTCGGCGCGTTTTCCCAGCTGCCGCCGGCGCAGATCGAGGAACTGCTGCGGCGCTTCGAGCGCATCGAGGTGAAAAAGGGCGAGGTCATCGTGCGCGAGGGCGCGCTCGAGCGGCGCAGCCTGGTGCTCGAGCCCATCCCGGCGCCGATGGGCCGGCTCCTCGTGCGCACCGAGCACGTCCGCGCCCGCGTGACCCTCGACGGCGAGCCGCGCGCCGAGACGCCGACGCGCCTCGAGGTGCGCGCGGGGGAACACTCCGTGGCCATCGAAGCCCCCGGCTATGTGCGCTGGGCGCGCGAGGTGCGGCTGGTCGAGGGCGGCACTCTGCGCCTCGACGTCACGCTCGTGCCTTTGTGAGCTGCCCGTCAGATCTCCACGCCACACCCCTGTCTGCTAACCTGCCCTCGCCGTGACGACGCGCGCCCAAAGCCTGGACCTCGAGGCCAGCCCCACGATCGACCGAGACCGCGCCACGGGCCCGCTCGGCGAGAGCGGCGTGCGCACCGATCAGAACGGCAGCACGGCCCCGACGTTGCTCGCGGCGTCGACCCCGCCCGAGGCCCGGAGCGACGCGAACCGCTCCCAGCCTGCCCTCGGCGGAGGGCTCGCGCCGGGCGCGATGCTCGACGGCGTCTACCGCGTCGAGAAGCTGATCGGGCGCGGCGCGATGGGCGCGGTCTACCTCGTCGAGCACCTCGGGCTCGGTCGGCGCTTCGCGGCCAAGGTCGTCGCCATCGAGCACGCCTCGACGCCCGACCTCGTGCATCGCCTCCGCAACGAGGCGCGCATCGCGAGCCAGGTGCAGCACGAGAACATCGTCGACGTCACGCACCTCGGTCAGACCGCAGACGGCGCGCTCTTCATCGTGATGGAGCTGCTCGAGGGCTGCGATCTCCGCGACTGGATGTACGACCGCCGCGACGCGCCGATCCCGTTCGACGATGTCCGCCGGGTCGCCGCCGACGTGATGGCGGGGCTCGCCGCGGCGCACGACGCGGGGATCGTCCACCGGGACCTGAAGCCGGACAACGTGTTCCTCGTCGAGCGCCAGGGCCGCACGCGCGCGAAGCTCGTCGACTTCGGCATCTCGAAGTCGCGGCACTCCCACGAAGATCTGAACCTCACGCGGACCGGGCAGATCATGGGCACGCCGCTCTACATGGCCCCCGAGCAGACGCGCTCGACGAGCGACGTCGACGCGCGCGCCGACCAGTACGCGCTCGGCGTGATGCTCTACGAGCTGCTCGCCGGTCGGCTGCCGTTCGTCGCGGGGAACCTCTGGGACGTGATCGTGAAGCACGCGACGGCGGCGCCCGATCCGCTGCTCGCCGCGCGCCCCGACACGCCGCTCGCGGTCGAGGCCGTCGTCTTGCGCTGCCTCGCCAAGCAGCCCGGCGACCGCTTCGAGAGCGTGCACGCCGTGCGCGCCGCGTGGGACGCCGCCTGGAGCGCGCCCGCCGCCGTCAGCGTGCCGCCTGCGCTCGGGGCTCCTGCGCCCGCGCCGACTGCGCTCGACGTCGCTGCGCCCGCGCCGACCGCGCTCACTGCCTCCGACTCAGGTTCCGCCGCGCTCGCCGTCGAGTCGCCTCGCGCGCCGACTGACCCGCGCGTGGCGAGCGCCGCAGACGCCCCCGCGTCGCCGCCCGCGGCCAGCACTCCCGCAGCCAGCACTCCCGCGGCCAGCACTCCCGCGGCCAGCACTCCCGCAGCCAGCACTCCCGCGGCCAGCACTCCCGCAGCCAGCCGTGCGGCCGCCATCGCGCCCGCGCCGTCGAGCGCCGCCCGCCCCTCGCGCGTGCTGCCCGTCGGCCTCGCGCTCGCCGTCTTGATCGGCGCGCCGCTCGCGTACCTCGCGCTCCACCAGAGCCCGACCGCGACGCCCCCTGCCCTCGTCGCCCTCGACCACCCGACGACACCGCTCCCCGCACAGCCGCGCGCGCCCGGGCCGCCCCACGCCGAGCCGCCGCCCCACGCCGAGCCGCCGCCCACCGCCGCCCCAAGTCCTACCGCCGACGCGCTCACGCAGCGGACGCTCCACACGACGCCCGAGGGCGCGACGGTCCGCATCGGCGACGCGGAGGTCGGCACGACCCCCTACGCGCTCGCCTTCCGCGCGGGCTCCCCGATCACCGTCGACGTGCGCCTCCGCGGCTATCGGCGCGAGACGCGCACGCTCACGCTCGACGACGCCGAGCCCCTCGCGATCCCGCTGCGCCGCGCTGCGCAGGAGCGCCGCCCGGAGCTCGCGCCGCGCTGAGCCCGCGCGCCCCCTCGAGCGCACGGACGCAACAGCGCGTCGTCGCCGTCGACCCGCAGCGGCTGCTCTCCGCGCCCTCCCCGCGCTCGCAGCCGAGGCCGTAGCGCCCCTCGAGGCCGCAGCGCCAAAACCGTTGCGCTTCTCGCGCTCGGCCCTACAAGGGAGCGGAACCGAAAGACTGGGGAACATGAACAAACTTGCGAATCTAAACTTCCTGCTCGGCGTCCTCGCGCTCTCGTCGCTCCTGACCGCGGCGACCTGCGGCACCGACCCGGCGACTCCGCCCGCGGGCCTCTGCGATCCGACCTCGGTCGCGCCGGTCACGCACACGGCGGACCTCTCCGCCGACGAGACCTGGCCGATGGGCGTGCACCTCGTCCCGTCGACGCTGACCCTCCGCGGCGGCGCGCTCCTGACGATCGCCCCCTGCACGGAGATCCGCCTCGGGCGGGACGCCTCGCTCGTCGCGAGCAACGAGGCGCAGGGCATCGTCGCGCGCGGCACCGAGGCGGACCCGATCACCTTCGTCCGTGACGCGGCGGGCGACGCCTGGGGCGCCTTGGTCGGCGCGGCGCCGGCGACGCTGTCCCTCGCGCACGCCTCGCTCATCGGCGGCGGCACCAACACCGCGGCGGCCAGCGCCGACTACCTCGGTGCCAGCCTCGTCGCGACCGCGCCCGGCGACGTCGGCGGCGACGTGCTGAACCTCGACACCGTGTCGGTCAGCGACTCGACCGGCATCGGCGTCGTGCTCATCGGCGCCGGCTTCGACGCGCGCTCGACGGGCCTCGTCGTGACGCGCTCCGGCGCGCAGCCTGTGTACCTCGGCGCCGACCGCGCGACGAACCTCCCCACCGGCGCTTACACCGGCAACGCGCTCGACGAGATCCTCCTGCAGCAGGTGAGCTCCGCGGCGTACTCCAACAACCGCCCGCTCGTAGGGGACGCCACGCTCCGCGACCGCGGCGTGCCGTATCGCGTCGGCGCAGAGGGCACGGGCGGCGCGAGCATCATCGTCGGCGACAGCCGCGACACCAGCCCCGCCGCGGTGCTGACGATCGAGCCCGGCGTCACGCTCCGCTTCAACCCCGGCGGCGTCAGCCAGCTCTTCGTCACCGGGCACCTCGTCGGGAGCACCTACCAGCCGCAGGGCGTGCTGATCGCGAACGGCACCGCCGCGCGCCCGATCACGTTCACCTCCGCCGCGTCGGCGCCCGCGCCCGGCGACTGGTCCGGGCTCTACTTCGCGCACGTCGTCGACCCGCGCTCCTCGGTGTCGAACGCCGTCATCTCGTACGCGGGCGGCGAGAGCCTCTCGAGCGGCGTCTGCGAGGCGTCGGCTGGGGCCGGTACGTTCGACGCCGACGGCGCCGTGCTCCTCTTCCTCGAGAGCGACGCCGCCCCGGCGACGGCGTTCATCACCGCGACGCACCTCGCGCACAGCGCGGGCTGCGGCTTCTACCGCAACTGGCAGGTCGACGACGTCGACTTCGTCACGGGCAACACCTTCGAGGACGTCGCGGGCTGCCTGCAGTCGCTCGTGCCCAACGCGCTCAACACCTGCCCGACGAGCGCCTGCCAGATGCTCTGAGAGCCGCCGGCTCGTCGACACACTCCGTCTACACAGGCAGTCTACACAGGCCGTCTACACAGCCCGTCAGCGCGGCGCCGGGACCGCCCCGCCCGCCGCGATCTCTTCGCGGTAGGTGACGGGCGGCGCGCCGGTGTTCTCGACGTGCACGCGCACCTGCTCGGACTCGATGAACGCACGCCAAGAGTAGACGCCCGCCACGTAGAAGTTGCTCGAGAGGCGCCGCCGACCAAGCTCGAGCGGCGCCGTGTGCTCGCGCAGCAGCCTCCAGCGATGCTCCTGAATCCCGTCGACGCACTGCCGCCGCTCGTCGGTGACGCGCACGCCAGCGCCGCCATCAGCGGCGCCCGGCGCAGCAGCGCCCGCCGCGCCCGCAGCAGCCCCGACGACGCGCGTCTCGACGACGACGAAGGGGCACTTCGTCTCGTCGTGCGCGAGCTCGTTTCGGATGATCATCCCGAACACGAAGAGCACGAGAAACACGGAAGGCACGGTGAACAGGATCCCGAGGACCTTCAGCGCCTTCTGCCGGCGCTCGAGGAAGCGCGGCGTGCGCGGCTCGTCGCGCGGGTCGTCTCCCGTCACGCGAGCGCCTCGCCGCTGCCCGGGCGCTCGAGCGTCGACGCGCTGCCGCTGGCCTGCGCGCGGACGAGGCGCGCGCCGGTCGCGTCGAGCCAGGGCTCGAGGTCGATGAGCGCGCGGTCGGCCATCGCCTGGTAGCGGTCCCGCTTCTGCAGGCGCTTGCCCTCGCGCGGCGGCAGCGCGGGGAACATCGACCACACCACGTTCGACGGCTGAAAGCCCGGACCGCCGCGCAGCGTGCTCGGCAGCAGGTGCGAGAGCAGCGCGCCGAGCGCCGTCGTCGCGGGCGGCGGCGTGACCGTCTCGCCGCGCAGGCGCTGCGCGAGCGTCACGCCGAGCACGAAGCCGCTCGCCCCGCTCTCGACGTAGCCCTCGACGCCCGTCACCTGCCCGGCGAGGTACACGCCCGGCGCGGCGCGCAGCGCGAGCGTCTCGTCGAGCACCGTCGGCGCGTCGACGAAGGTGTTGCGGTGCACGCTGCCGAGGCGCGCGTACTCGGCCTTCGCGAGCCCGGGGATCAGCGCGAACACGCGCATCTGCTCCGGCCAGGTCATGCGCGACTGGAAGCCGACGAGGTTGAACGCCGTGCCCGCGGGGTCCTCCTGCCGAAGCTGCACGCAGGCGTACGGCCAGCGCCCGGTGCGCGGATCCGTCAGCCCAACGGGCTTGAGCGGCCCAAAGCGCAGCGTCTCCCGCCCGCGCTCCGCCATCACCTCGAGCGGCAGGCAGCCCTCGAAGTAGCGCGCCTCCTCGAACTCGCGCGGCGCGACCTTCTGCGCGGCGAGGAGCGCGTCGACGAACGCCTCGTACTGCTCCCGGTTCATGGGGCAGTTCACGTACGCATCGTCGCCGCCCTTGTCGTAGCGCGACGCGCGGAACACCTCGTCCCACTCGATGGACTCCGCCGTGACGATCGGCGCGATGGCGTCGTAGTACGCGAGCCCGGCGCTGCCGACCAAGCGCACGAGGTCCGCGGCGAGCGCGTCCCCCGTCAGCGGCCCCGTCGCGAGCACGCACGGCCGCGCGTCGGGGACCTCGAGCACCTCCGCTACCTCGACGCGGATGCGCGGATGCGCGCGCAGCCGCGACGTGACCAGCCCCGAGAACGCCGCGCGCTCCACGGCGAGCGCCCCGCCGGCGGGCACGCTCGTCGCATCCGCGCACGCCATCAGGAGCGAGCCCGCGCGGCGCAGCTCCTCCTTCAGCAGGCCGACGGCGTTCGTCATCGCCGCGCCGCGCATCGAGTTCGAGCACACCATCTCGGCGAAGGTGTCGAGGTGCGCCGCCGGCGTGCGCCGCGCGGGCTTCTGCTCGAGCAGCCGCACGCGCACGCCGCGCTCCGCGAGCTGCCAGGCGCACTCGCTCCCGGCCATGCCCGCCCCGACGATGACGACCGGCTCGTCCGGCGCGCGCCGCGCCTCGTGGGCTGACGACGCGCTCGGCGACTCCGGGGCTGACGACGACGCGCTCGGCGACTCCGGCGGATGCTCTGAGGCCATGGGCGTGGCCTCAGTCTGCCTTCTTGGCCTTGCGGTAGCTCGCGTAGAGCTTGAAGTTCGACGCCCGGTAGCGGGCGAGCGCGTCCACCTGCGTGATGCCGAGCGCCTGCGCGGCCTCCGCGAGCTTCTTCCCCTGCCCGTTGACGAGCGCGAGCATCTTCGCGGTCACGTCGTCGAACTGCTTGGTGAACGGCTCGACGTCGGCCCACGGCGGCTTGATCGCCGGCGCCTTCTCGGCCTTCGCGCCGCCCTTCGCCGCGCCGTTCTTCTTCGCGGCGCTCTTCGCTGCGGCGCTCTTCGCTGCGGCCTTCTTCACGGGCGCGCGCTTCTTCGTGACGGGCGTCCCATCGGCGCTCTTCGCGGTCTTCGCCTTCGGTGCGCTGCGCGCGCCGCTGCGCGCCGGGCGCCCCTGCTTGGCCTTCGGTGGCTTGCCGCGCTCGGCGAGGATGTCCTTCGCGCGCTCGGCCGTCATCAGCTCCGGCGCGCCGTCGCCCGTGCGCAGCGAGGCGTTGTTCTCGCCGTCCGTCAGGTAAGGCGCGAACCGCCCCTGCTTGAGCACGATCGGCGTGCGCTCGGCGTACTCGAACGACTTGAGCGGCGCCGACACCACCTGCCCGCGGCGCTGCTTCGGCAGCGCGAGCACCGCCTTCGCCTCGTCGAGCGTGATCGTGAAGAGCTGATCGTGCGAGGTGATGCTGCGCGTGTCCGTGCCCTTCTTGATGAAGGGGCCGAAGCGGCCGTTCTGCGCGATGACCTCTTCGCCGTCGATCGTGCCGACGACGCGCGGCAGCGAGAGCAGCAAGAGCGCCCGCGGCAGCTCGATCGTCGCGAGCTGATCCGTCGGGAAGAGCGACGCGTACTTCAAGGACGCGCGGTCCTCGCTCGACGGGTCGCCGAGCGTGACGTACGGGCCGAAGCGGCCGTCCTTCGCGTAGACGGGCAGGCCGCTGACGGGGTCGTTGCCGAGCGAGCGCTCCGACGACTGCTTCGAGAGCAGCTCCTCGCAGCGCGCGACCGTGAGCTCGTCGGGCGCGATGTCCTCGGGGATCGTCACCGACTGCTCGCCCTTCTTCAGGAAGGGGCCGTAGCGGCCGACGCGCACCTCGATGCCCGCGCCCTCGAGGCGCGGCACGAAGACCGTCGCGATGACGCGCGGGTCGATCGCGTCGAGCTGCTCGCCGATCTGCGCCTTGAGGCCGAGGCTCGTCACCGCGGGCGCGGTGCTCGTCGCGGTCGTCGTCCCGCCGTAATAGAACTGCTTCAGGTACGGGATGCGCTGCGCCGTGCCGTTCGCGATCTCGTCGAGCTCCGACTCCATCTTCGCCGTGAAGCCGTAGTCGACCAGCTTGGCGAAGTGCGTCTCGAGCAGCCCGACGGTGGCGAACGCGGTCAGCGTCGGCACGAGCGCCTGCCCGCGCTTGAACACGTACCCGCGGTCCTGGATCGTCTGCATGATCGACGCGTAGGTCGACGGGCGGCCGATGCCCGCGGCCTCGAGCGCCTGCACGAGGCTCGCCTCCGTGAAGCGCGCTGCGGGCTGCGTCTCGTGCCCCTTCGGCTCGAGCGCGCTCGCCGTCAGCGCCTGCCCTTCCTTCAGCGGCGGCAGCACGACCTCGCGGTCCTCGAGCGCCGCCTCCGGGTCGTCCGTGCCCTCGACGTACGCGCGCAAAAAGCCCGCGAAGTCGATGGTCTTGCCGCTCGCGGCGAACATCGCCTCGCGCCCGTCGCTCGCCGTCGAGGCGACGCGCACCTGCATGCGGCGCCCGCGCGCGTCGGCCATCTGCGAGGCGACGGTGCGCTTCCAGATCAAGTCGTAGAGGCGGAACTGATCCTCCTCGAGCTCCAAGCGCATCGACTCCGGCGTGCGGAACGTCGAGCCCGCGGGGCGGATCGCCTCGTGGGCCTCCTGCGCGTTCTTGACCTTCTTGTCGTAGGTGCGGGGCGTCGGGTGGAGGAACGCGTCGCCGTAGAGCGACTGCACCTGCGCGCGCGCCGCGCTGAGCGCCTCGCTCGACAGATTGGTCGAGTCGGTACGCATGTAGGTGATGTGACCGGCCTCGTAGAGCCGCTGCGCGGTGCGCATCGCGCGCTGCGCCGAGAAGCCGAGCTTGCGGTTCGCCTCCTGCTGCAGCGTCGAGGTCATGAACGGCGCGTACGGGCGCAGCGTGTACGGCCGCTCCTCGGTGCTCGCGACGCGGAACGCGCGGCCCTCGAGGCTCTTCGCGAGCGCACGCGCCGCCGCCTCGTCGAGGCGCGCGACCTTGCCGTCGGCCCGCAGCTTGCCGGTCGCCGCGTCGAAGTCCTTGCCCGCCGCGAGGCGCTGCCCCGCGAGCTCGATCAGCCCGGCTTGGAAGCGCTCGTCCTTGCCGCTCGCCTTGACGACGATGGTCGCGTCGAGGTCCCACCAGCTCGCGGCGACGAAGCGCATCCGCTCACGCTCGCGCTCGACGAGCATGCGCGACGCGACCGACTGCACGCGCCCCGCAGAGAGCTGCGGCTTGACCTTCTTCCAGAGGACGGGCGAGACCTCGTAGCCGTACAAGCGGTCGAGCGCGCGCCGCGCCTCTTGCGCCTGCACGAGGTGCTCGTCGATGTCGCGCGGGCTCGCGATGGCGGCCTCGATCGCGGCCTTGGTGATCTCGTGAAAGACCATCCGCTTGACCGGGACCTTCGGCTGAAGCTCGTCGGCGAGGTGCCAGGCGATGGCCTCTCCTTCGCGGTCTTCGTCGGTCGCGAGCAGGATCTGCCCGACGCCCTTCATCAGCGCCCGCAATTTCGCGACCTGCGAGCGCTTCTCGGCGGGGACGACGTAGATGGGCTCGAAGTCGTGCTCGACGTCGATGCCGAGGCGCGCCCAGGGGAGCTTCTTCAGCTTCTCGGGGACCTCGGAGGCGTTCTTCGGCAGGTCACGGATGTGGCCGATGCTCGACTCCACCACGTAGTCATCGCCGAGGTACTTCTGGATGGTCTTCGCCTTGGCGGGAGACTCCACGATGACGAGCGACTTGGCCATGGAGCACGCTTCTTTCAGTGAGCCGAGGACGTTGAACCGAGCAGAGCGAGGGAGATCAGAGCTGGGGGGCGAGGGCGAAACAGCCGCTGCCGCGGTCGGCGACGGCTCCCTTTAACTGGAGCCGCAGGAGCACCGCCTGAGCCCGGGAGATGGGCAGCCCCGCCCCCCGGGCGACTTCGTCCACGTGCCGCGCCCGGTGCCCCAGCTGGGCCAGCACCGCGAGCGACTCCGCGTCCATATCATTGAAAGTAAGGGGCTTTTCGTGACTCTCTGGCGGCGCGGGGGCGAACGAACGGCCCCCGAGCGCGGCCAGGGATAGGAGATCCCGGGCGGAAGTGCAAACGGTGGCCCCCGCCCGGAGCAGCGCGATGCACCCCGCCGCGCGCGGGTCCCAGGGCGCGCCAGGGACGGCGAAGAGGGCCCGCTCGAGGCGCTTGGCGCACGCCGCGGTGCTGAGCGCGCCCGAGCGCGCGGGGGCCTGCACGACGACGACCGCGCGGGCGAGCGCCGCGACCAGGCGGTTGCGCTGCAGGAAGCGGCGAGCGAGCGGCTCGTCGGTGTCGTTCGCCTCCGTCAGGAGCGCGCCGCCGCCCTCGACGATGCTCGCGAAGAGCGGCAAGTGCTCGCGCGGATACGGCTGATCGAGCCCGCCCGCGGCGACGACCACGGTCACCCCGCCGCCGTCGAGCGCGCCTCGATGCGCGGCGCCGTCGATGCCGCGCGCCCCGCCCGAGACGACGACGACGCCCGCCCGCGCGAGGTCCCGCCCGAGCGTGTGCGCGAAGGCGAGCGCGTCCTCGTCGGCGTAGCGCGTGCCGACGACGGCGACGGCGCGCTCGAAGGACGGCAGCGTGCCCTCGACGCGGAGGGACGCAGGCGCCCGAGCGAGCGCACGGAGGTCGGAGGGATAGGCCGGATCGAGGGGGAGCAACGTGGTGCGCGACACGCGGGCGTTATCGCGGCCGCCGCGCGCGGGTTTCGTGCCGAGGTGCTCGCGCCAAGGAGAGCGCGCGAGGGGCGCTCAGCTCACGCCGTTGGTCACAGACTCGGCGTAGAGGAGCGCCTCCTCGAGCGTGCCTCGCCCCGCCTCGACGAGGTCGAGCAGCATCGGCACGGCGATCAGCGACCGCGGCGAGACGCGCGCCGTCTCGACGAAGAGCCGCTGCGCGAGCGCGCGCACCGCCGCGTGCTCCTCGAGCGCGCCGCTCGCCGTGCGCCCCTGCACGAGCTGCCGCACGGCGCGCGCGATGTCGGCGTCGGTCACGCCGGGCTCCCCGCGGAGCGCCGCGAGCGACTCCCGCCAGTCGGCGCGCGAGCCGCCGTCTTCCCACGTCCCCCGCCCGATCCGGCGGCGCAGTTCGTCGATCAGCCCCATCGCCATGCCGTCCCTCTGCGTGCCTCGCGGCCTCTCGCCCGTTTCTACGCCGCGCGCCGCGGATTTCTCCCCCCGGCCCACCCGAGCACCGCCGCGCCCGGGCGCCTGCTACCATCGGCCCCCCATGTCCTACACGGTGCTCGCCCGGAAATACCGCCCGCAGACCTTCGCCGACCTCGCGGGGCAGGACCACATCACGCGCACGCTCGCGAACGCGATCCAGTTGGGGCGCGTCGCGCACGCGTTCCTCTTCACGGGCGTCCGCGGCGTCGGCAAGACCACGAGCGCGCGCCTGCTCGCCAAGGCGCTGAACTGCGCGAACGGGCCGACGCCCGAGCCGTGCAACGCCTGCGATCAGTGCCGCGAGATCACCGCGGGCAACGACCTCGACGTGCTCGAGATGGACGGCGCCTCCAACAACAGCGTCGAGGATGTGCGCCGCTTGCAGGAGTCCATCCCGTATCGCCCGGCGCGCGACCGCTTCAAGATCGTGATCGTCGACGAGGTGCATATGCTCTCGACGGGCGCGTTCAACGCGTTCCTGAAGACGCTCGAGGAGCCGCCGCCGCACGTGAAGTTCATCTTCGCCACGACCGAGTCGCACAAGGTCCCGGTGACGATCCGCTCGCGCTGCCAGCGCTACGACTTTCGCCTGATCCCGCAGAGCGTCGTCGCCAAGCGCGTGCGCGAGATCCTCGCCGCCGAGAGCCTGCGCGCCGACGACGCCGCCGTGCAGATCGTCGCCCGCGAGGCGGCCGGCTCGATGCGCGACGCGCTGACGCTGCTCGATCAGATCGTCGCGTTCGGCGGCGAGGATCTCCACGGCGAGGAGGTCGCGCGCATGCTCGGCCTCGCGGACCGCAAGCTCGTGCACGAGGTCTGCGCGTCGGTGCTGACGGGCGACGCCGGCAAGGTGCTCCGCGGCGTCGAGCAGGTCGCCTCGCACGGCATCGATATCCTGCACTTCGCCAAGCAATTGTTGGAGCTCTCACGCGACCTCGTCGTGCTCCGCGTCGAGGGAGACTCGAGCGGCGACGGGCTCGTCGACATGGTCGAGGAGGAGCGCGCGGAGGCGGTCGCGCTCGCGCAGTCGGACGAGCCGCTCGAGCTTCAGCGCGTGTTCGCCGGGCTCGCGAAGCTCGTCGACGAGGTGCCGCGGGCGAGCGCGCCGCGCATGGTGCTCGAGATGGGCCTCGTGCGCCTCGCGACGCGGCCGAAGCTGCTCGCGATGGGCGAGCTGATCGCGCGGCTCGAGGCGATCGAGGCGCGCGGCGG